>CAMCTQ010000025.1 GCA_945878545.1 Rickettsia typhi | reverse complement strand
GATGATATTAAAGTAAAAAAATATACAGAAACTGGAGGAGGCCTTAATCGTACTGTTAATAGGAGAAATGGTAATAAAACCTCAGCGCTGTTGGGGTGCATGGTTAATTACCCTATAAATACCCAAACACTTGTATTAGTTCCAGAATTACATGTTAACATTGATCAAACACTACAAAGAAAAAATGATAAAACCACTATTACTTTGTTTACAGGAATGACTCCTGTTGACACTCCGGCAGGCAAAGCGGTTAAAACATTTTATAAAATTGGAGGTTCAGTAAAAATATCAAAAATACAAAGTTTTGACCTAAGCGCTGGCTATGATTTGGTATTAGGTAAGAAATATTATTCAAATTCTGGTTATATTCAAACTCGAGTTAATTTTTAAACTTACACAAAGTGTATTACAGACTCTTATTCAAGAAAAAGCTTTTTATTGGTTGATTTACTAACAGTATTTTTCTTGGACTTCTTATTAGGTTTATTGTCTGTAGTATTATCCTGATGATCAAATGTGTTTTTCAGATAATCATCAATTTCTTCATTGAGTTTGTCAATTTTTTCTCTAAAGAAGTGATCAGCGCCAGTAATCATGCGATAATCTACCTTTATATGTTTTTGTTTTGATAATTTCTGCGCTAATTCATGCACTGATTCCTCTGAAACTACGCTGTCTAAGTCTCCCTGCATTATTAATCCAGGAGTCGGGCAAGGAGAGAGAAACGAAAAATCATATTTATTAACTGGTGGAGAGATCGTCATAAAATGTGTGATTTCTGGTCTTCTCATGATTAGTTGCATTGCAATCCAAGCTCCAAAAGAAAAGCCGGCAATCAGATTAACATTAGCAACAGGGTTGTTCAGTTGTAACCAATCAAGAGCTGTTGCTGCGTCAGTCATCTCTCCTACTCCCTCATCGAATTTACCAAGGGATCTACCAACGCCACGAAAGTTGATTCTCAGTACCGTGAAATCATTATCAACTAAGGTTTTATATACGTTATAAACGACTTTATTATTCATGGTACCGCCGTATAGCGGATGTGGATGAAGTACAAGAGCTATTGGTGCTTTTGGGTTCGTCGATTCAGTATATCTACCTTCTATACGTCCAGCTGGACCATTGAAAAAAACTTCAGGCATTGTAACATTTTGTATATTTTATTTAAGACCGCAGTCTAGTACTATTTTCAATAAAAAACAATAGGCTTGTTTAAGTAATCTAGAAATTATTAAAAAATAAATAATATAGTAATTGTATTATCGTTGAGGTTGTTATAGCAAAACCCATTTAATGGTGGTATGCCAATTTTACGATTTTCGTATGTGCTCACGTATGCTCTAGCATTTTTTGGTAACAAGATTCGAAGAAAGTCTACTGTAAGAAGCTTACTTTGTTAAGATTATTAAGTATACTGATCTCAATATCCAGTAAAGTTCTTGTTAAGAAGAACTTTTGAATATTACATACGGAATAAATACTGGACTAGAAGATAATTTTAGTTATTATAGTCGATAATTAAATGTTAACAATATGTATAGCTTTGACAGTTGAATTGTAATACGCCAATTTTGCAAGATTCAGTTTGCTCACCTATAAAACATAGGTTCCGCGAACTTCACTTTGAAATTAACATATTACAATTCAACTCTCTTTGTTATATTTAACTGGTACGTATTAAGATAAGGAATGATGTTAAGAAATTTGTTGGCCCTAGTGGCAATTATTTTTGGGTCTTGGATAAACTGTGTTTTTGCTGCTGAGCAAGGTTACTTAGCGGTTATTCAAAGACAGTCTGCTCAGATAAAAGAGCTAAAAACCCGTCTTGATAGACTTGAGCAAACCGTTAGCACTATGCAAACAAAAACGGTGAATTCTGAAGTCAAGCAGAAGCCAGAAAAACCTGCTGCCCTTGAACAAGAGGCAAATTTGCCCCAAACACAAGATAAAAAAATCTTTTTTAAAGAAAATGGAGTAGATGAAATTCAGTCTGAATACGATACAGCACTTTCGTATTTAAAAGACGGTAAATTTGATGAAGCGGAGCAGAAATTTGCCAATTTTATTCAAACTCAACAAAATCATAAGCTCAGAGAGAATGCTATTTTCTGGTATGCAGAGAGCTTTTATCGCCGTAATAATTTTAATCAATCAGCTATTAACTATTTAAAGGGCTATAAAGAGTATCCTAAAGGGGCTAAAGCTGCCGATGCTCTGCTGAAGTTATCGCTTTCTTTGGGTAATTTAAATAAATCTAAGGAAGCTTGTAGTATCCTAGATAAACTAGAGTCAGAATTTCCAAACAGACCAGCTAATTCTTTAAAAAGATCCGCTGAAGCGAAAACCAAATTTGGCTGTAAGAAAAAGTAATAATGGTTAGACATAATGACTGATATTCTAGATGAAATATTAAATGATGAGCAAGATGCAAAAAGATTACAAGTCTTTAGAAAGATTTTGCCAATTATTATAATATTAACAATTGTTACTGCTCTTGCCATGGCGGGATATAGTTGGTTTTCGCAAGCAAAAACTAGGCATAATCAAGAAATAGGAGATTTGTTTGTTCAGCTAGTTTCCGGTGAATATAAGGATGAGAAATTAGTAAGTAGCCTGCTTGAAGAAATTAATACCAATAGTGAGAATAAATTATCTGAATTGGCTTCAATAAAATTGGCTAGTAAGCAAGTTCAGCTTGGTGATATACCGAAGGCTACGAACTTACTTGAAACTATAATTAATAATAAAAAATACTCTGAAATAACTACATCTTATGCAAGAGTTTTGTATATTAGTCTAGTTCTTGGTATAGATAATTTAAATAGTGATCAAGAGAATAAATCAAGGGAATATTTGCAATATTTTAGCAAAGATTCTCAGGTTTTTTATGCAACAGCTACTTTGCTGAAATCGTTATTCTATTTAAAAAGTAACCAGCTTGATTTCGCAAAGCAATATGCACTTGAAGTGCTTAAGCTTTCAAGAGCTTCTGGGGTTATAAAAGAGCAGGCAAAAGCAGTTATTGCTGAGCTTTCTATAAAAGCATAAATTGAATTTATAT
This sequence comes from Rickettsia typhi, assembly GCA_945878545.1. Classification (GTDB taxonomy): domain Bacteria; phylum Pseudomonadota; class Alphaproteobacteria; order Rickettsiales; family Rickettsiaceae; genus Megaera; species Megaera typhi_A. The sequence continues at coordinate 9,205 of CAMCTQ010000025.1, read as the reverse complement.
AGGTATATTATGAAAAATTTTTGGGCATTCTTAGTGATTCCATTTTGTTTGGTTGCCTGCGATAACATAGGTAGTACGAAAGTCAAGAATCTAATTGATTTGACTCCAAAACTTGAGGTAGAAGTTCCAAGAACACATTTGTTTTCAACTGGAAGAGATGATCCATTTAAAGAGAAAAAAGCGCATTCCTATAAAATTTCTAACAAAGCTATTATAGCTGAACCTACAATAGCTAAGGGTGTTCTCTATAGTGTTGATAAACAAGGCTATGTTAATGCATTCTCATTAAAAGAAAAAAAACTATTATGGAATAAAAATATATCTGGTAGTGAAGTAGATAGATATTTTAATTCTGGTGGTCTGTTATTTAGTGATGGTAAGTTATATGTTACTTATGGATCTCGTAATTTAGTTGTTTTGGATACAGCGACTGGTAATGAAATTATTCGAAAAGAATTTCCTGATATAATCAGAGGTAAGCCAGTTATGGTGGATGATAAATTGTTGTTAGTGCAAACAATTAGTAATCAATTAGTAGCTTACAATATAAAAAGTTCCAAGCTAATGTGGATGCATGAAGGCGGTATCGAAATTATTTCCTCAAAAAATCACGTTCATCATATAGTGCATACTGGCCACGTGCTGGTAAGTTATAGCTCAGGTGAAATAGTCTATCTCGATGCAAGTAATGGCTCTGAATTGTGGCGTTATACTTTATCTAATTCTGAGCTTGGGTTACCAAGTTTTGAACCAGCTGTTATAATAACAAAACCTATCATAAGTGCTAATTTTGCTTATTTTGCTACTAGTAATGGAAAAATAGTGAAGCTTGATTTGCATGAAGGGAAAGAAGTTTGGGTAAAACTTGCTGAGGATATACAGTCTATGATCTTGCATGATAATAATTTGATAGTCACAAATAATGCACGACAAATTGCTCTATTATCAGCTGCTGATGGCAAAGTTAACTGGACTGCTGACCTTATTTCTACAAAAGAACGTATGTCTAAAAAACCTAAAACAGTTGGTTTTTTAGACCCATTTGTTGTTAAGAATGGAAATAATTATACGGTAAATGTAGTTGCTTCAAATGGTGAACTTTACCAGTTCACTACAAATGATTTAGGTCAATTACCAGATCAAGCTGTTATCTCAGTAATTGATAAGGATATAAGATATTATTGGATATCCTGCTGCAATGGCACAATACACTTAATTTCAAACACAAAAGTAAAGTTTTAGTTTGTAGTCATTGAAGTTGATTAGGTGCTCAACGCAAGGAGTCATCCTTGCGTGGGAGTGACATTTAAATGACTATAATACTTTTAATTTATACTCTTGTTGATCATAAGGGCTAAACCACTAATCCCGAAGAAAATAAACCCTAGTAAAATCAGACTTAGAGGCCATCCGATCGAATTTAAGAAATGTTGGCTGGTAAAATAGCTAAGATATAAAAACATAGCAATTGTAGATGTTGCTAGAATAGAGCGACTACGAACGATAGTGCTAACATAAAGCATAAAACATGCAATACCAATATATAATATTTCAAAGTAAGTGTTTTTTAGAAGATCGAAAGACATCCACAATAAGCTAATACTTCCAACAAAATAACCAAATCCGCAAATGCTATTATAAGGCGTACGTTGTATGCCATAACTAAGAGCAACTAAGCTTGCACCACAAATTAATTCAACCAAAGTATGCGGAATATGTATTAAATCAGCCATACTTGCAAAGGATGCGGTTGTAAAATAGATTGCAAAAAACAAAAGTGAGGTACGTTTTAATTTGAGGAACAAAACTCCATATTGTAAAGCCAGTACACCGAAAATGAGCATTGCAGGAATTAATACATTGCCACCACCAATGACAATCTCGTTGACAGCTACAAATAGCCCAGTTGATTGTAATAATGCAGACAAAACAACTAAAATAGTCGCGTTCTTTTCTTGCTTGTATTGCAACAGTATGACAATTGCAATAATAAGGCATATGATTCCAGTTCCTAAAGTTATCAAAATACGAGAAAGAGAATTCAAGCTGTCCCAAGTGACTGCAATATACGTGCTTAACCCAAATAAGATAAAGATACCCCCAAGATAGGAAAATAAACGTGTCAGGGTAAAGGCATCTTTTGTATTAGCCTCGATTTGCTGACGACCAAGCGCAGAGGTTAGTTCTTCAAGGGTAATCTTATGAGCTTTTGTTAGAGCAACAATTTCTGCAATAACTTGTTCTTTAGAAATCATGGGATAATCCATCCTATAAAAATTGGAAAATGGTAATATTCATTGCCAGGTTTGTTATAGAGAATCGGTACATTTCTTCCGTTCTTAGCAATCATAACTCTAGGATTTTCTGAGGAAGAAGCAGGGAATAAAATGCCTCCGCTATTGTATCTATTATTGGTAATAAATGCATATCCGTCCGGAGCAATAAGAGAACTATCAATTTTTACTCCTGCTAAATCCACTACAGGAATTGTAGTAGGCTGAATAACTTCCTTGCTACTTATCTCTGAAACGACTTTAGAAACATTTCGTACCTGTTCTGCTGAGGGAAGGTTATGTGGGTCAACTGAAACTACAATATTGGTATTGATGTTATTGGGAACTATAGAAGTTTTTTGTGTTGGCATATTAGGTGGTATAAAAGCAATTTCTTGGACTTTGCCCGTAGCTGCAATGTAGCGGTAGAGGTGTCGAATCGCTAGGTTATTAGGTCGTTCAGGCAAAACTCGAAAATGAATTTTCTGATTTATAACAATGAATTCAATCTTGCTATATTGCGAATCTGAAAAAAGAAAGTCATATTGCGGGTTTGCTACAAAGAATTTTGGCAAGGTTGATGCCAAAATAAAAATAACGACTAGTGCTACCGGTAGACTTATACCAAGAACTAATACGATGTTATCCTTAAGGAATTTTTGCATTTATTAATTACCATAATGGGATCGTCGTTAACTAAAGGATATAATAAAAATAGTATCAAGTGCAAATAAGAATTTGCACTAAAACACAAAAGCATGGTTATCGTGATAAATTAAGAACTACCTATTATATAGTTTCGCCAAGTACCTTTTTTAATCTCAGTGATTATATTATTTTTTTTGAAAGGACTTAATGGTTCTTACGAGCGATCTGTGAATTTTATTAGTTAGCCCGTTTACCACTATCAATTGGACTAACTTGATAGTGGTAGATATTTGGTCTTAGGTCATTATTTGTTGGCAAACATCTTATTTAGTAGCTTGCGTAGTAGCATTAGAAGTTGCCACAGCGCTAGAAGTTACGTGGTTAACGTTTCTTACGATGTTATTTGTTACTGTCTTGTCAACTGAGCTAATATTCTTTTTGTCTAAAGCTGGTCCTGAAGTTTTACAAGCAGAAACCAAAACTAACACTGCAGAAATAGCTAATATTTTATATAGTTTATTCATGATAAATGAGCACAAGTTTAAGTTAATAATTAAAATTTCCGTGTGCCAATTCTAGCATAGCACAAAGACCATGACAAGAGGTAATGCAGCGGCGACTAGTATTGGAAAAGAGAGAGGGGTTGAGAGGTGTGCTTATTACAATAGTGCTATTATTCTGCTTAGCAGAAAGAGCTAACCAAACAGTTGCTCTTTCTTTCTTCTAAGTTTTTTCAATTAGTGCTTAGTTTTGGTAAAAGGCTTGTTCATTTTTTCAGTAAAATTCTTGCCTATAGTATCTAAAACTTCCATTGAAGACTTGGATGTTATATCCAGGATTTCTTTTGCATTATTGATGTTATTTTCTACAGTTGATTTCAAATAGTTTTGCTGACAATTTCTAATTTGCTCAGCATCTCCAGCTGATACAGATTCCTTTATGGTATTAAACATTTCAGAAGTATTTTTTTGGAAAGAATCAGTACCTCTTTTTGTAATGGACTGAACAGTATCTGAAATTAATTGGTTAGCTGACGTAATAGCTTCAGTGGTTTCTTTGATCATGTTACCAAAGGCAGCCATATCAATATTTGGCATTGACTTCATTGATTTTGTCAAATTTTCCTGATTCATGAATGATTGGAAAAATTCAAACGGGCTGTTATTATTCATTATTTCTTCTCCATAAATTAATTAGGTTACGTGACCCTTAAAACGAATGCAGGGTAGCACGATTCGAACTTTATTATATCAGAAATTTTATTTATTACAAAAAAATAAATTAGAAGTTGATGTAAACTAATCACTATTTAGTTTTTAAAGAATTTTTTTCTACAGATTTAATGTCTTCTGATAGTTTCAACACAAGGTTTCTTAACTGCAGGAATTCATCACGAGTAACGAATTCATTGTTTAAAACTTTTTCTTTTATGTATTCCGAGGTTTTTCCTTTTAAATTCTCTGAAGTTTTTTTTGCTGCCATGGCGCCGCCCGCAAGAATTTTTATTACGCTTTCCTGATCCATAGTTTGTTATAATTGATTATTTAGTTTATTTCTTAACTATTATAATTGATAGGGCATGAAGACCGCTAGTAAATTCTTCTTTCAAGAGATTATTAATAATTTTATGTTGCTCAAGTAACTTCTTAGAGGAGATGGAATCAGCTGATATTTTAACAGTAAAGTGAGATTCGCCATTATTAGGGCTTGAATCATGACTATTATGAAGAGAACTATCGTTGATAACCTGTAGATATTGTGGCTTTAACACACTTAATTTTTGTTCAATTGTTTTCAGTCTGCTCATGGTCTTTAAAAATTTGTGAATAGATAATAGTTTTGTTACTATAGCAACGCTGACAAATTAAGGTAACAAGATTTTCTTAAGTAGTAAATATTAATAGTGTGGTATGAAGTTATGGACGACAAAAACCAAGTAATGAAAGATTTACAACAAGAAATCGAACTTAGAAAGCAAGGGGTTATAATGGTAGTTCGTTTAGTTAACAAAGATGAGCTTAATATCTTGCTTGACGAACCTATTAAAGTAATTGAGAGATTTTATACCATCGTAGATATTGCATGTCAGAAAGCAATAGAATACCGAATTATTAAAGATTTTGAGCCAACGAAATTGTATATTTTAATACCGAATAATTTAAAGATAGCTGAAAAACTTGCTTATTCTATTTATTCTCAAGTGCAACTTTATGTTGATAAAGAGTTTCCAGAAAGCTACTTAAAGTGCGCAGTGCAGAGTATTCAATTTCCTCATGGTGACTATCATGATGTAGAAAAGCTTCTTTCTCTATTAAACTATGGAGCTTTTATCTCAAGTGATAAATCCTATTATTTTAATTACGATGATAATCCAGTTGATATTGAGCATTTGAGATCTAGAAACACAAGTCTTAATCTTTTAAGGTCATCTTTGTTTAAGAGGTCGGCTAAGTTTATGTACCAGCCTATAGTAGATCGTGAAACAGGTTATATAAGCTATTACGAATGTTTACTTCGAGTTAAGGATAAGGAAAATAAATGGGTGTCGGTTGGACCAATGATAGCTGACGCTGAAAGCAAGGGGCTTATTAGTATTGTTGATTTTACAGTAGTAGAAATGGCAATATTAGAACTAAACAAGGATAAAAATATTAGTCTTTCAGTAAATATTTCTAATATAGGAGTGTTGAATCAGAGATTACTAAGAAGAATAGAGAGTTTGCTTAAGAAATATGACGTAGCAAAAAGGTTAATTATTGAAATTACGGAAACTTCTTTAAACGATGATTTTCAAGCTACCAAAAAATTTATTGATATTTTGCATAAACGCGGATGCAGATTTGCTTTGGATGATTTTGGTTCTGGTTTTACCTCTTTTCAGCAACTTTTAAATTTACCTATTGATATTATAAAAATAGATGGTAGTTATATACGAGATATATTAAAAAATGATCATAGTAGATTTTTTGTTGAAGCCTTAATAAAACTTGCTGCAGATCTTGGAATCAAGACTGTTGCTGAGTTTGTGGAAAATGGCGAGATAGCTAGATTTTTGATTGATATCAAAATAGGCGGAATGCAAGGTAACTTCTTCTTACCTGCATCAAACGATAGAATAACTTAAAATAATTAAGTAAAAAAAGCAAAGAGCCAAAGTTTATGAGTTTTAAGTCTTATCTTGAAGCATTAAATGCAGAAATAGAAGATATCAAACCAATTAAAATTTCTGGCAGAGTTGTTTCTGTTAGAGGTATTGTTATTGAGTGCAAGGGGATTAGTGAGTTTGTTTCTATAGGATCTAGATGCAAAATTAATAATACATTGAAATCAACGAGTATAATTTGTGAAGTTGTTGGATTTAGTAATGAATTAGTCTTGCTTATGCCTTTTGAAGATACAGAAGGTGTTGGTTCTGGTTCTGAAGTAGAAGTATATCAACATGAAAATGTTGTTCATCCAAGCCACCAGTTATTAGGTAGAATTATAGATGCTTTTGGTAATCCGATTGATGATCTTGGTCCTATTAAGGCAGGGGAAAGAGCTTATCCTTTGAAAGCTAGTCCACCGCCAGCGCAAAAAAGGAAGAGAATTGGTGGTAAGATAGATCTTGGCGTTAAAGTTATTGATAGTTTTGTTAGCTGCTGCTTTGGTCAAAGAATGGGAATATTTGCAGGTAGTGGCGTGGGTAAATCAGTTCTGATTTCTATGCTTACAAAATACGCTAGTACTGATGTGAAGGTAATAGGTCTAATTGGTGAAAGGGGCCGTGAAGCTAAGGAATTTATCGAAGAATACCTAGGACCAGAGGGGTTAAAAACAGCAGTAATAGTTTTAGCAACAGGTGATGAGTCAGCATTACTCCGAAAAAGAGCGGCGTATGTCACTATGGCGATTGCTGAGTATTTCCGTGATGAAGGCAAGGAAGTTCTTTGCATCATGGATTCAATTACTAGATTTGCTATGGCGCAGAGAGAAATAGGTCTTGCAGTTGGTGAACCACCTACAACAAAAGGCTATACACCTTCCGTTTTTAGCGAGTTACCAAAGATATTAGAGAGAGCTGGGCCTGGGGTAGATGGAGCGAATATCACGGGGCTATTTACTGTTTTAGTGGAAGGTGATGATCAAAATGAACCCATAAGCGATGCTGTGCGTGGAATTTTAGATGGTCATATAGTTTTGGATCGGTCTATCGCTGAGCGTGGCAGATTTCCAGCTGTTGATGTGCTAAGAAGTATATCAAGAGCAATGCCTAAATGTAACAGTGATTTTGAAAATAAATTAATTACTTATGCAAGAAAAATGCTTTCTATCTATCAAGATATGTCTGAGATGATAAGACTTGGGGCTTATAAAAAAGGAACTGACCCAGACGTAGACTTATCAATTGGATATTTTGTTAAAATTGAGGAATTTCTTAAGCAGCTACCTAATGAACGTGGATCAATGGAAGAAAGTTACAAAAAACTTGCTGAGATACTGTCAATGCAAATGCCTGGTTAGAATTATATTTTTTGTTTATCATTTTGCGTAACTGTTCGCGAAAGAAATTTATCAGGCTTGGATTAATAAATAGATTTTTATCCAGTAACAAAATTACTATGAATTAATACTCAAAATTTCAATCCCATGGAATGGTAAAGTTCAGGATTATCTTCCCACGATTTTCTAACTTTAACAAAAAGAAAAAGGTGAATTTTTATACCCAGTAATTCTTCAATGTTTAGCCTAGCCTTTGTACCAATTTCCTTGATTTTCTCGCCTTTTTTGCCAATTATCATGTTTTTATAACCGTCTCTGGAAACTATTATTACTTGGTTTACTTTTACCGATCCATTTTTTTGAGTTTGCCAGCTTTCGTTTTCAACTGTTAGATTATATGGTAACTCTTGGTGAAGATTCAAAAATAATTGCTCTCTGGTGATTTCTGATGCTAAAAACCGCATTGGTAGATTAGTCATATCATCACTTTCATATAGCCAACTCGTTTTCTTAGCATTGTTTTTTAGGAATTCAATGAAACCATCAAGACCTTGACCGGTTAAAGCTGATATATTAAATTTGGTCGCATCTGGAAATTTTTCGTTTAAATAATTTAAATTGTCTAAGTAATATTTCGAATTTAAGTCGATCTTATTTAACAAGAAAACGACCTTTTTTCCTAACTCTTTTAGCCTAGAGATTATAATATTCATCATTTCATCAATCTTTGTTCCGCTGTCTAAAATAAGCACAACAATGTCTGCTCCATTTAGACTAGACCAAGCACATTTAACCATGGCTTTTTCCAACCTTTTTTTTGGTTCGAAAATTCCAGGAGTATCAAATAATATTAGCTGGGTATCCTCGATTGTAATGATGCCAGTAATTATAGATCTAGTTGTTTGTACTTTTGGAGTAACGATAGAAATTTTTTGACCAATGATTTTATTTAAAAGTGTCGATTTACCAGCATTTGGTTTGCCTATAATGCAGACAGAAAGTAACTTTTGATTTTCTGTTAAATTACTCATACAAGATTTATTGTAGCGTTTAAGTGGAGTAAGAGTTTTTTTGCAGCCTCTTTCTCAGCAGTTTTTATGGAATTTCCATGGCCAGTTTCTTTGTGTGGTCCAACATCTACGCGAACCGTGAAATATGGCATATGATCAAGACCTTTTTTGCTGACTATTTCATAATGGGGCATTCCATATTTATTACCTTGCGACCATTCTTGCAGAGAGGTTTTAGGGTCCATTTGAGTTAAGTCAAAACCATGTAAAAATTCTGACCATAATTTTGTAACGATTATTTTTACATTTTCTATGCCACCATCAAGGTAAATAGCTGCAATCAATGCTTCCATAGTGTTTTCAACGTTGTTTGGATTTGCTCGACCTCCCGAATCTTCTTCTCCCTTGGTCATAATCATGAAATTTGCCAGATTGATTTTTTCGGCAACATGGCAAATGGTCTCTTTGCTTACTAAATGAGATTTTATTTTGGCAATAACCCCTTCGTCTGATTTTTTATAAGTGTTAAACAATATTTCAGTAACAAGGAAACCTAAAATGGCGTCGCCAAGTATTTCAAATCGCTCATAATCTTTAAGCCATCCTGATTCATGTTGTTTTAGAGATGGATGACTTAGGGCTTCATGAACGAGATCAGGATTTTTAAATTGATAATTTATCGATTGCTCAAGTTTAGTAATATAATCCTTGGAAAAGCTATCTGTCATTAGTGAATAATACCATTAGTTTTATTATTATTATTATCCCACATTATACAGGCTTGTAAACAAT
>CAMCTQ010000024.1 GCA_945878545.1 Rickettsia typhi | reverse complement strand
TAATTCGAGGTTTAAAACTTCCAAATATTTATCTTAATGGACCAGGAAAAATATGCCGATATTTGGGTATTACAAAAAGAGATAACGGGATTAATTTAGCAAACAGCGATAATCTTTATTTAACTGAGGGAAGTAATATTAAAAATATTACTGTTACACCGCGTATAGGAATTAATAAAGCAACCGATAAACCATGGCGTTTTATTGCCAATATTACTGAAATTCAGTAGTTATTATTTAGCAACGTCTTTTTTAAGTTTAAACAATAAATTATATTGAACTTATAGTTATTACATGATATTCTGAAATAACCATAAATCAATCACAAAGTAATTTAGGAGTAGAAATTATGTTAGTTAGAAAAATCAATACAATGATACTTATCTTAATGGCCACTACATCTGTGGTATTTGCAACTATTAATGATGATCCAGCTATTACAGCAGAAGTAAAATCAAGACTAGCGCAGGAGAGAGATATACCAAAGAATATAGAAGTGTTAACTAAAGATGGGGTAGTATCTCTAAAAGGTGAGGTAGACACAAGTTTACAAGCTCACCGAGCAATAGAAGTTGCTTCTAGTGTGAATAACGTGATAGATGTAGTAGATACTCAACTTAAAGTGAAAGATAGTAGGTCTATCATGAGTGATGCCATAATTACTGCGAAAGTTAAAGGCAAAATTAGGCACTTATATATAAATAAAAAAATAGCTGAAGGTTATAATCTCCATGTTGAAACTATTGATCAGGTAGTACATATATTTGGTAACGTTGCAAGAGCAATGGATGTGGATACTGTTGTTGTCGCTACTAAAGAGATTAAGGGCGTAAAATCTGTTAAAACAAGCATCGGTTATCCGTAAATTTTTAATAAGACGCTAATAAGATCAAGTTTTTAACCAACTAAATAACTTGCGTATATATTGGAGGTGCAGTCAAGAACTTGACTGCACCTTTTTTTATTAAAAAAATTCTGGAATATTAAAGTTATTTAGTTCTGTTGTTGCTTATTAAATGCTTGATTGTAAGCCAAAAACACTTGGCTAATTAATATAACTTAACTTTCTAAGTTAGTTTATTGACATTGATAATAACTTACTATAAGTTGTATATGCTAACTAAAATTTACTAGATTTATATTAATGCTAGTAAAAGTTAGTTATTTTTATTAACAACTAAACAGGCGTAAATATATGATAAAATTTGAAACAATATGGAACCAACCTGGTGCATTTGTCTTGGGTATAATTAAATCAACACCTAAAGCTTTTGTTTTGCATGGAGTAAAATTTGTTAGTCACACTATAGTAGGTGGTCTGACTCATGCTGGGAAAGTCGTTTTAAAAGTTGTGGAAGAAGCAGCCACTTTTGCTTGGGAAACATTGAAAGATTTAGGCAATGAATTTGCCGAAGGGTTTAATGATGTATTAGAAGCTGGGGTGACAGAGGCAACAGAAGCAGAAAATCTAAAAGTTAGCTTAGCAAAACTTGTAACATCTGATATAGCTGATGACATGGGCGATGCTGTTTTAGTTGGGCTCAATCAAGAAGATTTGGACTTGACAATGGCAGCAGCTGCGGCTTAATTAAAAGAATTAATTTTCTAACTAGTTACATATATGGGGCAGTTGATATTTCACCTGTCCCATTTTTTTTAAGATTCTACTTGATAATACAAGCAAAGTAATTCACATCTATATCATCTGATAAGTACCAGCTATTTATTATGGGATTGAATTTAAGACCGGTAAGATCTTTCAAATAAAAATCGTTTTGTTTAAGGATATTGTTTAGTTCGGATGGTTTTAGAAATTTCGAATAATCATGCGTATTAGTAGGAACCCATTTTAAGATATATTCTGCTGCAATTATCGCTTGAGCATAAGATTTTATGGTACGGTTTATAGTTGATAGAATAAGAATCCCTGTTGGTTTTAATAATTTTAACAAGTTTTGAACAAATTCCTGTTGATTTGCGACGTGCTCTATAACCTCTAGACATAATACAACATCGTATAGTTTGTCTGGGTATTTGCTAATATATTCTTCGACAGTAATGTTAATAGAATTGATCTTAAGATTATTCTTGTCTGAATATTCAGACAATGCTTTGATATTGGACGCATTTGCATCTATAGCTGTAACTTCTGCTCCGAGTTTGCAAATAGGAACGCTCATTAACCCTCCACCGCAACCAATATCTATAATATCAAGGTGTGCTAACGGTTTTAAAGGATTAGTTGCTGGTCTAAGATTAAAATGTTCTATGACTTTGTCACTAATGTATTTTAATCTTAGGGGATTTATTTTATGTAAAATTTTAAATTCGCCAGATTTATCCAACCACTGTTCTGATGTCTTGCTGAATTTGTTTAATTCATTTTGATCAATTGATGATTTTTTAGTCATAGAATTCTCAAGTTTAGGATAAGTGGCTTAATTAACAAATTATTCTTCAAAAGGTTACTCTAAACTGATAGAATGTTCAACGATTAAAATAACAGCTGTTTGTAAGTAAAATCTATGGCTTTAATTGTCCAAAAATTTGGTGGCACCTCAGTTGCAGATGTGGTGAGGATCCAGAAAGTAGCAAGAATTATCTTAAAAGAGTATGAAGCTGGTCACAAGCTTGTGATAGTTGTTTCTGCAATGGCCGGCGTTACTAATTCTTTAATTAGCAGATGTAATGAGGTGTCGAAGTTAAATTCATATAACCACATGCAGGAATACGATGCTGTTGTTGGTAGTGGAGAGATATTGACTTCTGGCTTAGTTGCTCTTGAATTACAAAGACTTGGGCTAAAAGCAAGATCAATACAAGGATGGCAAATACCTATTTTGACAGATGATGTTTTTGCCAATGCTAAGGTAGAATCAATTAATTCAGAATTTATCCATAATTTATTAGAAAATGATGTTATACCTGTTATTACTGGTTTTCAGGGCGTTACGACCAGCCAGCAAATTACAACTCTTGGTAAAGGAGGATCTGACACAACCGCCGCTCTTATTGCAGCTGCGATTGGTGCAGATAGAGCGGATATTTATACTGATGTTCTAGGAGTGTTTACCGCCGATCCGAGGATTGTTCATGACGCCTCTAAAATTGATTATATTTCTACAGATCAGATGCTTGCCTTAAGTAGTTACGGTGCCAAGGTTCTGCATCCAAGAGCGGCTCTTGCCGCGAGTAGATATAAATTTGATATGAGAGTTTTGTCATCTTTTGATGACGATCCAGGAACGTTAATAAGTTCAAAAAATTTTGATAAGAGACTAAAAATGGAAAATAGATTAATTACTGCGATAACATCAAATAAAAATATTATACAAATTGAAATCACTTGTGCGTCAAATAGTTTTCTAGAAGTAATCAAGAAATTTACTGAAGAAAGCTTAATTGTAGATAAAGTAGAGCTTCGCGACACCAACAAAATTGTTTTAATTGCAAGTTTAGCTGATAAAAATAAATTTGAGTCAGTGTTAAATAGTTTAAAAAACCTCTCTAAAATATTAGTTTACGACATTAAATCAAACATTTCTACAGTAACAGCCGTTGGGTATGGTATAAAGAATGATAATGGTATTTGTTTTGGTATTATTGATCTATTAAACAATCACCAGATAAAAGTAAAAGAAATTGATGTGACTGAAACTAAGTTCACGGCAATATTAGAAGATCAGGACACGGAAAAGGCTATTAAATTATTACACAAGCATTTTAAAATTAATGTTGGATAATGATTAGATGCAAAGCAAAAAGTTAAAGCAATCTGTAATTAGAAATGCTTTTAGCCGAATGAAATTAGCCCATCAAGCAAAAAACCCTGTGTTTTTACTTCTTTTTGTTCTTGGTTGCATTGCTTTGATTATCTTCCTTCAACAGATATTTTACCAAACTGATAATATATTCCTTTACGGTCAAATGACTTTCTGGTTGTGGATGACTGTGTTTTTCTCTTCATTAGCAGAATCTATATCTATTGGTCAAAATTCAGATCTTATTTTAGAAAGAATTGGTAGTGGTGGTAGATTAGTTAAGAAGTTAAGTTCTCTTGTGGATATTACTAATTATAAAAAGGTTAGAAAAGATTCTATAAAATCTGGTAATTTAATTTTACTACAAGGTGGCGATGAAATACCTTTTGACGGAGAAGTAGTAAAAGGTGTCAGTTATATTAATGAGACAGATACTACTGGAGCCTTAGAGCTAAAACTAAAAAGCCCAAACAAGGATAATATATTAGTTACAGGAAGCATAGTAGAAGGAAGTGACTGGATTGTAATGAAGGTTAGTTTCTCTAGTCATAAATCATTTTTTACTAGAGTAACAAAATTACTTCGAAATATAAATAGGCAAGCAATGCCTTCTGAGATGGCTTTGCAGAGGCTGATATTAGGTTTATCAGTTCTATTTATTAGTGTGATTTTTGTTATATGGGTACTTGCTGGTTATGTTGGTTTAGAAATGCCAATAATTTATCTTATTGATCTAATAGTGATTTTATTACCGACTACAATATCTGGACTACAAAGAGCTATTATTTTTAATGGCAAGACAAAACTTGCTGCTCACAATATTATCGTTCAAGATCAAATAGCTTTTGACAATGCAGTTGATATTAACATTGTGCTACTTGATAAAACAGGAACCTTAACTTTTGGCCAAAGAGAAATGATTCAGTTCAGAACAACTTCAGAAGGCAGCAAAGAAGATTATTTTAGATACTTATATTTGTCTTCTATAGAGGATAGCACCCAAGAAGGGCAAAGTATAACATCATTTGCCATAAATAACGCCAGACTTTTAAATAAAGAAATAAAAACTGACTCATACGAATATTTGCCATTTTCAGCATCAAACCCTATTAGCGGATGTAATTATAATAATATCGAAATTAGAAAGGGAAGTCTGCGTGCTATAGCAAAATACCTTGGAAAAACTATACAAAATCTTCCTGAAGAGATTCAGGATATAGCAAATGAGATAGCAAAAACACATGGAACTCCTTTGATTCTTACCGTTAATAAAAGGATTTTTGGTGTCATAAATTTGCGTGACAGCTTTAGAAAGGGGATCGTGCAACAAATCTCTAATATTCAAGAGGCAGGAATCCCCACAATAATGGTTACTGGAGATAATAGCATTACGGCATCTTATATTGCAAAAAAACTTGGTATAAAAACCTTTTATGCTGATAGCACACCAGAAAAAAAGCTTGAATTAATTAGATCTTTTCAAGAAAAGGGTTTTGTTGTTGCTATGTGTGGCGATGGAGTCAATGATGCACTAGCACTGGCCCAGGCTGATATAGGTTATACTTTTGAAGACAAAAGCCAAGTTCATTCTATTTTATCAGGTAATATTATAGCAAAAAGTTATGATTTATCTGGACTACTTGAATTAAAGAATGAGTGCAAAAAAATTACTGTAAGAAGAGGGGCGTTAACCGTTTATTCTATAACTTCTGATTTAGCAAAATATTTTGTTATTGTACCAGCGTTATTTAGCACAGCATTTCCTGCCTTAGCAAAATTAAATATTATGCAATTTCAGTCACCAGAGAGTGCCTTACTTGCTTCTGTCATTTTTAATGCATTGATAATACCGTGCCTTACACCATTAATTTTCTATGATTTAAAAATAGAGAAAAACAAAACATACTTATGGCGTATAATTTTATTGTGCGGTTTTGGAGGAGTAATTTCTCCATTCTTATTTATTAAATTGATTGAATTTATTATTTATAGGGTTGGATTAATATAATGAAAAACTTAATGTTAAGTTCAGTGTTATATAGTGTTTGTCTTATATCTATAACCCTTTACACCTTAGCGATTTATTTAATTGGCCATAATTTTTGGCCAGAAAAAATAAAAGGGAGTCTAATTGTGGATAGAAACAATAACATTAGAGGATCTTATCTAATAGCTCAACACCTTAGAGATGCAAAGTATTTTAAGGCTAGACCAAATATAGAGTTTGATCCCGAGTGTGATGTAGCTCTCTATAATGCTGATTTCAAAGAAACATTAATTCGCAATTACGATGAAAAAGTTAGTCATTATGATGTAACGATGATGACAACATCCTCAAGCAAGCACGATCCGTTTATTACAAGAAGAGAAGCACTATCACAGGCTCTAACGGTATCAAAAGCTAGGGGAATTGATATTAATGAAATTTATACATTAATTGACCAAAACACGCTTTATAAGCAAAAAATATTTTTTGAACTAGATATAGTGAATACTTCTATCCTTAATGCTGCATTAGACGGTTATCCCAAACCTTATTAACATAACAATGTAAGGAAACTATGAAAAAACCACAGCAATATCTAGGTTTTGATACAGATTTATTATTATCAATGTTGTCAAAAGTTCTTAACCAAACTCCTGAGCGAGATATATTAATACCCATTAAAGCCTTAGAAATGGACGAAGAAAGCGGTGAACAAGTTATTTGTCGACGCCATCAATTTGATAGTAGATATTCGAGATTAACAAAATCTACAAAAATATTGATACCAACACAAATTAGCGATGATGAAATATACAATATTTTCGTATCAAGCAATAAAATTAAGCAAGAAAGAGTAGAGCAGATAAGGTTCGTAAAAACTATGCTGATTGCAACTTTCACTAAAATGGAAATTTTAGCAGAATATAATAAAGGAGACAAATTTGTTAGTGTGATTGATACGAGCATTTTGTTGCCTAAGATATTAGAATTTTTTATGCCAAAAGTTTTGGGTAAAATTGTTGTTGATTATTATCATTCAAGTATACACTTCCCAATGATTTACCAATCAATATCTCCAATATTACCTGTAATGATAGAAAAATCTGACCAGCAAGAAACACCAATTGTAGGTCTAGGAAGTAATATAGACATAAGTGGGAACTTTCTTGAATAATTCCTAATTTGCTAAGAAGACTTTGTGGAACCTCTAATTCAACTTAAAGGACTATATACTCCATAGCTTTAAATATTTCTCCCATCTGTTCTTTGGCAATTAATCGGTAGAGTTGGTTATTCAGAATTGCGGTATAATCTGCTGATGATTTACTCTTTAGCTGTTGTTCACGAATAATTATTCCGTTATTAACTAAAAAATCGTGCTGAGAAGAGATAGTGATGTTTCCTATACCTTTTTGCAGAGCAGCATTTTTTAGAGCATTAAAGTCAACGTGGGCGCTAAGATCTGCCTCTCCAAGTGAATCAATTATGGAGTGATATTGATGGTTTTTTACTGCTTGAAGGGTTGAATTATATTGATTTCTAGTGCGCTCAAATAGTTCGATATTATAGCCATAATCAATAGTTAAGCAGGCACCACCAAATTTAACTAAATGAATTGCTATTTTACGCGTTATTTCCAGTGATTCAGCGGATTCTTCTATCAACGCACCATCTTGAGCATTTTTATGGTCATTGTCTAGCTGATTAAATAAAGCCTTATTTAATTCTATTTTGTCAAACTTAAGCAAACTGTCTGTTGGATCGCATATTACAACTGATTCATACCAGGTATGACGAATTTTTATGTATTGTTTAATGGGTAGGGCGTCAAAAAATTCGTTACTAATTATAATACAAGGCTTTGAAGGAAGCTGATTAATATCATGAATCCAGTTCATTCTTTGTTGAGCAAAGGAAATATTATCTTTTTGTTTTTTAATAAAATTTTTGTTTATTTCATAGAGAAAAAGCTGGGCAGCTTTGGTGAATTCTGGTACTAATTTAGTTACGCGCATTAAATCGCGCATTAGTATCCCCTGACCGGGTCCTAGTTCAACTAAAGCAAAATCTTTAGGACAACCCAGCTCCTGCCATTTACCAATTACCCAAAATCCGATAGTTTCACCGAAAAGTTGAGAAACTTCCGGCGATGTTATAAAGTCGCCATCTGCGCCAATTGATGTTGTGGATCTATAATATGAATTGGGATTAATTGATAATACCTCTCTCATCATATCATCGATTTTAATATGACCAAAATCTTTAATGATTGATCTTATTTTATAATCTATTGCCATGTTGAACAATATGCTTAGTGCTATAAGTTAATAGGTATATACCAAGTAAAATCATTGGTATACATAATAACTGACCCAGGGTAAAATACTTCGCAATAAAACCAATTTTAACATCCGGTTCTCTAAAAAACTCAATGAAAGCTCTAAAGATACCATAAAAAATCAAAAAGACCCCGGACATTCTACCAGGATTTGCTAGAGACTTATGTCTATAAGTAAAATATAACATGATCAAGAATAATACCAGTCCTTCTAGTAAGGCTTCGTATAATTGGCTTGGATGTCTTGGCAAGCCATCGCTGTAGGGAAAAATTACTGCCCAAGGAACATCTGTGGGTCTGCCATATAATTCTGCGTTGATAAAATTTGCTAATCTTCCTAAGAAAAGACCAATTGGTGCTACAATGGCTAAAATATCGGTAAAAGAAAGGAATCTAATTTGATTTTTTCTGCAATATAAATATGAAGCTAGTCCTACACCAAATATTCCGCCATGAAAAGACATACCGCCTTCATAGGTTTTAAAAATCTCAATCGGATTAGCTAGATATTTTTCTGGATCATAAAAGAATACATAACCAAGTCTACCGCCAATAATAACAGCAATAATGGCCCAACTAACAAAATCCTCGGTATGTTTTTTGTTAATACCAAGAGGGTGCAGCAAAATCAATTTATTTGCATAATACCATCCAAATAAAATTCCAACTACGTAAGCAAGGGAGTACCAAGAAACCGCTAAAGGTCCGACAGAGAATATTACGGGATTAATATTAGGAAAATCAATCATAGCTTCTTAAAGTCTGAGAAATATAACAAATGCTTAAATAGCGTTCAAAAAAGTTATCGTCATTTTTTTTGGGTTAATCAACAGTGCACCAAGATACTCTCCTCGTTGCGACGTTAGTTGACTCAAGCGGCTTCCTCAAACTTTAATTTGATCTCAAGTTCACCAAAGACATCAACCAAAGCCAGAGTTAACTGCTCGATCATTTGATCGGTATGAGCTGGGGTAGGTGTTATCCTCAGACGTTCTGTACCCCTTGGTACAGTTGGAAAATTTATATGTTGAACAAAAATATTATGTCTATCAATTAATAGCTGCGAAGCTAGTCTTGTTTTCTCAGGGTCGCCAATAATTATAGGCACAATATGACTTTCATTGCGATAAAAACTAATGCCAGCTTTTTTAAAAGATTCTTTTATTTTAGCTACAACTTCTTGATGTTTAATCCTTTCTTTATCCGAATTCTTAAGATGTGCGATACTAGCTTTTGCAGCTGCTGTAATAACCGGTGGCAGAGAGGTGGTAAAAATAAAGCCACTAGCAGTTAATCTAATAGCATCTATCATATCTTTGTTTCCTGCTATATAACCGCCAATAACCCCATAAGCTTTAGCCAACGTTCCCTGAATAATATCTATTTCATTCTCAAAACCAAGCATATTAGCAATGCCAGCTCCTCTTTTACCATAAAGTCCAACGCTGTGTACTTCATCAATATAAGTTATGGCATTATATTTTTTAGCAAGTAAGCAAATTTCCTTTATAGGAGATATTTGACCATCCATGGAATAAGCCGATTCAAAAGCAATAACTTTTGGTCTCCCTATATCAACTGATTTAAGAAGCTCTTCTAAGTGATTGACATCAAGATGTTTATAAATATGTTTTTCGCTTCTTGAATTCCTAATACCAGCTACCATAGATGCGTGGTTAAGCTCGTCTGAAAAGAAAACGAGATCAGGCAGAATCTTTGCAAGAGAAGCTAAACTAGCATCATTAGAAACATATCCGGAAGTAAAAACCAACGCAGAATCTTTGTTGTGGAGATCTGCAATTTCATTTTCTAATTCTTCGATAGAATAATTATTACCACCAATATTCCTGGTACCACCAGAACCAACACCATTATCAACTAGTGCTTTGGTAGCAGCTTCTAAGACAATAGGGTGCTGACTCATACCAAGATAGTCATTTATACACCACATTGTAATAGTTTTTTTTCTATCTTTCCCCCACAAGGCTTTTGGAAACTCTCCGGCTTTTCTTTGTAAGCCTACAAAATTTCTGTATCTTCCTTCAGTTTTTATCTGATTAACCTGATTTTCAAAAGCAGCTTGGTAATTATACATTTCTCTCTCTATTTATAACCTAGTTCACTATACAGATAATCAGTTGTTTTAGAAATACTTAATTATTTAATTTCCCATTATTCTGTGAATTATCATCAACATTGTTTCTCATAAGATAATTGAACTCTGCTCCCAGAATAAATATCATGTTAACTATATAAAAGAAAATTAGGGTTACTATAATACTTCCTAAAGAACCATAAACTATGTTTAACTGATTGTAATAAACTAAATACGTTGATAATAAATACCCACTTAACACCCATAAAACCACGCTCAAGAACGCTCCAGGGATAACTTCTAAGAGCCTAAGTTTTATGTTTGGAATCAAGTAATATAACGAGCACACAGTAAAAAATAGAGATAAAAATATTAGGAAATACCTAGAAAAGTTTAATACAGTTTTATAATCTTCTATCAAATTCATAAACTTAGGCAGCTTTTGCAATCCAATAGGAATGATAATAAGTAATAACATGGCAAGACATATCATTGTACTTATGAATAGGAACTGGGCAATACTCAACATTCTTCTTAAAAAATAACTCGGTGGAGATTTTATCTCATATACACGATTTAAAATGGTTCTTACACACTCTACAAAAGATGAGGATGTCCAAAGGCTTCCTACTATAGCAAGAGTTAAAAGACCTTGGGGTGGGGTGGTAACAAGCTCTTTAACCCTAGTTCTGATAGAATCAATCGATTGGGTTGGCATATTTTCAAGAGCAAGTTGAATAAATTTCTCTCCAAGCTCCGAAGCCCCAAAAAAACCTGTAAAAGCTAAAATAAAAATAAAAAATGGAAAGATCGAAAGCAATACCATAAATGACATATAACCAGAATGTTCGATTCCGTCATGGTCAATCATCTTTACTACTGATCTGTATAAATTAATAATAATTCTTTTCATTTATAAATATAATTATCTAATTCTAATACCTATTAGGTATATATGGTTTGTTTAAATTTTTCAATGTCTTAATAGTCCATACTGAAAAGAAAAGAATTGTAGAATGTTGCGTTATAAATCTTAAAAAATATTAAATAAATCATTGTAATATCGTAAATCTTGTGTTACTATATCATTTGATATATTGTAACTATTATAAATATTGTTAACTAATTAATTTAAATGGAGGGCAGGCTATGGCTCGCAAAAATGATTATATAGAGGAAATTGATAAATTCATTGGGGGCAAGATATATTCTTTAAGGCTAGCAAAAGGATTATCACGTCAACAATTGTCAAAAGTTATCGGTGTAACACATCAGCAATTACAAAAATACGAAAAAGGTAGTAATAGAATCTCTGTAGGAAGATTAGTTTTAATATCAAAAGCTCTAGACAAAAATATATCTTATTTTTACGAAGGTATAGAATCTGGTAATTACGAACAAGTAGTAACCCATCATCAACGTATGTGTATCGAGGTTTCGCGTAATTTTATGAAAATTGAGAACACAGAACATCAAAATGCCGTAAATACACTTGTAAAGTCTCTAGCAAGGGAAAAGGCTGCGTAAGCCTTACTCCCTCTGATAAAATACACTTTTGGTGAACAATATAATCGTGTTAAAAAAGCGAATTATTCAAAAAGGACAAAATAGTATTTATTTATAAATTCTTAAGGTAATCTAATAATCATGAGTAAGCAAGCAACTCTGAATAGGCTTCAACAAAAAGCTAAGCAGCTCGATATGAGTAAGCAAGCTCTGAATAGGCTTCAACAAAAAGCTAAGCAGCTCGATGCTAAAGCTCTTGCAGCATATGATTTTTCTAATGCTAAAAAATTATATAGTGCTATTGATACAGCTAATAAAAATAATGAATTATGCAGAAAGGCAATTGCAGCAGGTTTTACAGAGGAAGCATATCGCTATGGTCAAGTGGCATTCGAAGCAGCTTTAGGTCTACCAGAAAAAGACAAAGACGTTGCTATTGAGGAGTGGGGTTATGTTTTGCTCGCTATGCAAGGCGCTCTACGTGAAGATCTTACTATGAAAGACTATCAGCAGTCTGGAGAACGGTGGAAGCAAAATAGCCATCAAACTAAAACAGAGTTATTGCATAATATTTATTTTAATTTAGCTATATCTATATCAGATTATAATACGGAAAAGGCGCTTAATTATCTCAAACAAGCTGATATATACAAGCCAAATGACGAAGAGGTTATATTTCACCAATGGCTTTTTAATTATCGAAAAGGTGATTTCGAAGCATCTATAAAAGCCGCTGGCAATATTGATAGCCCTATTAAGGGGCTATTAATGCTACAATCAGAGTGGTTTTGTGGAAAGATAGCACCAGAAGCAGCGAAAGAAAAAGCTAATA
>CAMCTQ010000023.1 GCA_945878545.1 Rickettsia typhi | reverse complement strand
GCACAGACGTAGCTAAAATGGTTGGTGCACCAATATTTCATGTTAATGGAGATGATATAGAATCAGTAGTGCTGGTTACTAAAATTGCTTGTGAGTATAGGCAAAAATTTCACAGAGATGTAGTGGTTGATATTGTTTGTTATCGTAAATACGGTCACAACGAAGGTGATGAGCCTATGTATACACAAAGTGTAATGTATGATGTAATTAAAAACAAAAAAACTCCAGCTTTTATATATTCGGACAAGTTAAGTGCTGCAGGATTAATTGATCAATCTTACTATCCAAACTTAAAACAAGAATTTAAAGCCTTACTAGATTTGGAATTTAATGAAGTGAAAAACTACAAGCCTAGAGCTCAGTGGATGGAAGGGCATTGGTCTGGTTTTGATCGTCTTAGTGATGATAAATTATTAACAGGGGTTTCTAAATCTGTACTACAAGAGATTGGGACCAAGCTTTGTAAAGTACCGGATACTTTTGCAATAAATCCTAAACTGGCAAAATTGTTTGAAGCCAGAGGGCAAGATCTTATCAATGATAGGCCAATTGATTGGGCAACTGCGGAACAACTTGCTTTTGCCACTTTACTCAATGAAAAAACACCAATTAGAATTACTGGTCAGGATGTGGAGAGAGGAACTTTTTCTCACCGCCATGCTGTGCTACATAGTCAGCTTAATAACTCAGTGTATGAACCACTAAATAACATCTCGAAAGAGCAAGCGTTATTTGAAATTGCTGATAGTAATTTATCAGAATATGGGGTGCTTGGATTTGAGTATGGTTACTCTATAGTGGATCCTAATCGTTTAGTGATATGGGAAGCACAATTTGGTGATTTTGCCAATGGTGCACAGATTATTTTTGATCAATTCATTTCCTCTGCGGAAACAAAATGGCTTAGAATGAGTGGCATTGTTGCACTATTACCTAATGGAATGGAGGGGCAGGGGCCTGAGCATAGTTCAGCAAGGCTGGAGAGATTTCTGCAATTATGTGCAGAAGATAATATGTGTGTTGCGTATCCAACAACACCTGCATCTATATTTCATCTCTTGCGCCGTCAGATAAAAAGGAATTTTAGAAAACCTCTTATTGTCATGTCTCCTAAGTCTTTGCTTCGTCATAAGTTAGCTGTATCTAGTCTTTCAGACCTTGATCAGGGAACAAATTTTAGTCCTGTTCTTGATGAGATTGATGCTGAAATTAAAGCTGCAAAAGTAGCAAAGATAATTTTCTGTTCTGGCAAGGTATACTATGATTTACTAGAATTGCGCCGCATGAAAAAAATAGATAATATTGCGATTATCCGTTTTGAGCAATTGTACCCATTTGCAGAAGAAGATGTAATAGACATTCTTAAGAAATATAAAGCAGCGTCTAGATTTGTATGGTGCCAAGAAGAGCCGCGCAACATGGGGGCTTGGAAGTTTATACGTCCATATTTAGATTCTAGTCTAGAAAAAGTAGGAATTAAGGCAGGAGTAAAGTATATTGGAAGAGAAAGATCTGCATCTCCAGCCGTTGGTTATTTATATGTTCATAATAAACAACAGGAAGATTTAGTAAGTCAAGCTCTTGGAATCTTGGATTCTAGATAGAATAAGGCTCTATTAGCTCAGGTTAATATGGCTTATCTATCCTAAATTTGTATTATTATATTAGAAAATTATTGGAGAATTTTTATGAGTGTTGAAATTGTAGTGCCAGCTCTGGGAGAATCGGTTTCTGAAGCGACGATTGCCAAATGGTATAAAAAGGCTGGTGACGGTGTAAAGCTTGATGAATTGATACTTGAGCTTGAAACAGAAAAAGTTACTTTAGAGGTTAGTGCTTCTGCCGAAGGCATTCTAGAAACTATCTTAAAAAAAGAAGGAGATGTTGTTACTGTTGGTGAAATTCTTGGCTCTATAAAGGCTGGAGCTGTTCCTTCTGGCGTAGCCAGCAATAGCGTAGACTCCAATAAATCACAAGCTGTGCCAGTTGCAAATCCTATTATTGAGCAAGGAAAGAAAGTCGATCAGGTTACTACTATGCCTCCATCTGTGCAAAAATTAATGACAGAAAATAATTTAAATTCTGCGTCAATTGTTGGTACTGGCAAAGATGGCAGGATTAATAAAGGTGATGTGCTGAATGCTCTAGCAGCACCTAGTGGAGTGATGCAAACTGTTGGAGCTATATTGTCTGGGGATAAACCAGTAGAAAAAGTACGTATGTCTCGTCTTAGAAAAACTATAGCCCAGCGTTTGAAAGATTCGCAAAACACAGCTGCTATTCTTACTACTTTTAACGAGATTGATATGTTGAATGTGATGAATTTACGCAAAAAACATCGTGAAGAGTTCGAGAAGAAACATGGTGTAAAACTTGGTTTTATGTCGTTTTTTGTTAAAGCGGTTGTTAATGCTTTGAAAGAGGTGCCAGCTGTAAACGCTGAAATCGACGGTGATGATATTATATATAAACATTATTATGATATAGGTGTTGCTGTTGGTACAGAGCAAGGTCTAGTAGTACCGGTTGTACGGAATGCAGATAAAATGAGTTTTTCTACTATCGAGAAAGAGATAGTGTCATTAGCAGTAAGAGCTAGAGATGGAAAACTCTCAATGTCTGATTTAACAGGTGGTACATTTTCTATCACTAATGGCGGCGTATATGGTTCATTGCTCTCAACGCCGATAATTAATCCCCCGCAGAGTGGAATTATTGGATTGCATAATACGCAAGAGAGACCGGTAGCAATTGATGGTAAGGTTGAAATTCGACCAATGATGTATATTGCCTTATCATATGATCACAGAATTATTGATGGTAAAGATGCAGTTACTTTTTTGATTAAAGTAAAGCAAGCCATTGAAAATCCAGAAAGATTACTTTTTGATTTATAATATTAATTATCTATACACTAGTGCAACTACTTAGCCTCTAGTATATATCTGGCATGAAAATGTTGGATAAATTTCGAAATAGTATCTTTTCTTACTGGTATTTTTAAACAGCTAACTTATAATCATGTTTTAAATATTATTAAGTTATTTTAAGTAGGGTTGTGTAAATAAATATGTATGAAATTTTTCTTGAAATTGTGTATTTTGTAGAAAGTCTAGGCTACTTTGGTATATTTATAATGACTTTTATTGAAAGCACATTTATACCCATACCAGCTGAAATTACTTTAATTCCGGCTGGATACCTTGTGCATAAGGGTGAGATGCATATTGCATTGATATTGTTAGTTAGCACTATCGGTACCCTGGCTGGTTCGACAGCAAATTACTATATTGCCTATTTCTTTGGAAGAAAGTTGTTTACCAATAAAGGTAAGTATTTCTTTATGAATGAGTCTAAATTGGAGAAAATAGAAAAATTCTTTGCTGATCATGGAGCTATATCAGTTTTTACTGGTAGGTTCTTGCCGGGAGTTAAACATTTTATTTCATTCCCTGCCGGCCTTGCAAAAATGGATATAAAAGCTTTTTGCCTATATACCTTAGCAGGTGGAGTCATTTGGTGTGCAGTTTTAATATCATTAGGTTACTTGATAGGTGAAAATGAACTCTTAATTAAAAAGTATCTAAAACAAGTAAACTTTGCTCTATTATTTTTGGTAAGTGCTGGTATTGCTTATTATATATGGAAGAGAAAATCTAAAAAAGGGTAACAAAAATATATTGTTATTATTCACTATCACATTAACTCCTTTGCCGCAGCAAGGGAGTTGGTTGTAATTTCTTTACCCGAAATCATCCTTGCTAGTTCACAAGATCGTTCTTCAAGATTAAGATGATGGGCAATGACGGAAGTATTGGTATTAGTTTGAGTTTTTTGAACTAAAATATGCTGCTCTGCTTTTCCTGCTACTTGTGGCTGGTGTGTAATTACTATGACCTGCGCAACTGAACTAAGAACTTTTAATCTTTGACCAACACTATCTGCAACACTGCCACTAATACCAACGTCTACTTCATCAAAAATGATTGTTTGTTTTGCTGCTTTATCAAATAATGCGGCTCTGAATCCCAGCATAAACCGTGATAATTCTCCACCAGATGCTATCTTGTCAATCGGAGCTTTCGGCATACCGGGGTTTGTTGAAGCGAGGAATCTTACCTCATCTATACCTTTACTTCCAGCGGCTTTTTCATCTGACTGGATTTCAACAGAAAATATTGCTTTTTTCATATCAAGCATGGATAATTCTTGCATGGTTTTGCTTTCAAGATCTTTTGCAGCTATTTTTCTATTTTGTGATAATAGATTTGCTTTATCTAAATATTCTTGCTTAGCTTTAAGCATTTTATCATTTAGATCTGCACTATTTTTTATCTTTAACTCAAGTGTTTTGAGTTTTTCTTGGTTAGCCTGCATAAAAGAACTTAAATTACTGGCTAAGCAACCGTGTTTTCTAGCTATTGACCTGATTGCATATAATCTATCTTCTATTTCCTGTAGCGAGTAAGCAGATAAATCGAAGCTATGTAAGATATGATTTAAGGTTGATTTTGTTTCTTCTGTTTTGTCATAGATTTCTTCAAGGTAAATATTTATCTGATCGTAAATATTTATATTTTCTGATTTGCTTATATTTCTTTGGGCTCTTGCTATAATTTGTTCAATACTACTTGCTTCAATATCATTTAAAATAGACTCTATTAATTTGATTTCTTTATCGCGTGTTTGTAGATGTTTTTTAATTTCAGCAAGTTCATCCTCTTCTCCATCTTTGATGTTTAAATCATTGAATTCCTGGCAAATATGGGATAGGTAGTCTATTTCCTTAGTAATAGCTTCTCTTTCTGAATTGATTGCTGAGATTTCATTATGAAGTTCTTGCCACAATCTATATAGATTTGACACCTCCTCTCTTAAGTGAGCGTTCTTTGCTGATTGGTCTAGTATTTCTAAATGAGAGGAGATATTTAAAAGTGAAGTATGATTGTGTTGCCCATGAATCTCGAGAAGATAATCAAATAGATCAGAAACTATTTTTTGGGTAACTATGTTATCGTTGATAAAAAATTTCTTACGACCATTAGCATATTGGATTCTTTTGATTATTAAATCCTCATCAATACTAAGCTTAATGTCATATTCAGACAAAAATAGGACAACTTGATCCAAAGCAGAAAATGTAAGAGTAACAATAGCTTTTTCGCAAGATGTACGAACTACTTCTCCGCTAGATTTATTACCCATGGCAAATAAGATCGCATCAAGTAGTATTGACTTACCAGCGCCAGTTTGACCAGTAATAACGCAAAATCCATCTTCAAAATCTAAATCTAACTTTTCAATTAGTATAAAATCCTGAATTGATAGATTTTGTAGCATGAAATAATACCGTTTATTAAATTAAATTAGACTTATGAATTTCAGGACAAGGCTGCGTAGCGTAGTAATCTACGTGAGCACAGCCGAAATTCGCAAAATTCGTATGGATCATTTAATTTAATGAACGGTAAACATTATTTGAGTAAATGACGTGCATTATGGATCCAACTGCCTTTTGGATAGTTATGCTCAAGTACAGTGGCGTATTTTTCTGCCTCATCTTTAAGCCCAAGCATTACATTTGTTTCAACTAACCTATATAAAGCTTCTTCTGCATGCGAAGTAGTATCATACTTATCAATAACAGTTTGGAATCTTTTGACTGCTGCTACTGGATTTTTCTTCTTCAAGTAATACCTACCAACCAGCATCTCTTTTCCAGCTAAATGATCGTTTACTAAGTCTATCTTAAGGGCAGCATCCAATGCGTATTTCGTACCAGGAAAACGGCTTATTAATTCTTCGAAACCTTCTTTTGCATATCTAGTTCTAGACTGGTCTAATAAGACACTTGAAACTTGAATATAATTAGCCATAGCTTTTAGATAATAAGCATAAGCTACATCTTCATGTCTTGGGTGTAATTTGATGAATATATCGAGAACATCCACGACATCATCATATTCAGCAGCAAGATATAGAGAATATGCTTGCATTAGCTCAGCTTGAGGAGTTATTGCATTACCGGGGTGCTGGAAGAAGACTTTTTCAAAATGTTCGGCTGCTTTTTTATACTCGCCTTTTTCAAGTTGCACCACGCCAGCTGCGTAACTTTTTTCTGGAGCAACGATTTCTTCATCTTTCAACTTGCTTTTACAAGAGCAGAGAGACAATATCATTAAACCAAACAGGGATAAAACAAATTTTTTGTTCTTCATATGCGTAAACTTAAGTTTATTTGATTAAATATCATTTATCATTATTTTCATCTTTAGTATCTTTCATTCCATCCTTAAAAGACTTAAGACCTTTTCCTAAATCAGACATTACCTGAGGTAACTTTCCAGCGCCAAACAATACCAAAATTATTAGCAAAACAACTAGCAATTGACTAACACTAATGCCCATAAAATCCTACCTAAATTAAAAAATATTTTTTACATGTTCTGCACAAGAGCATAGCTAATATTATTAGTTTTATCTACAAAAATATCAGTTTATTAGAGAAGATTACAAGCAATTTTAAAGAAGTATTCTAATCAAATTATTAGTAGGTCAAAGATATGCGTGGTGACCCCTACGGGAATCGAACCCGTGTTTTCACCGTGAAAGGGTAACGTCCTAACCGCTAGACGAAGGGGCCATATAAATATATATTTCTGCGTTTGCAGTATAAATATCAACTATACAAGTACACGCAGCAAGATTCTTTATATAGATACAAATAGTTTATTGCAACTATTTTTTGTAGATAGTTTTGGCATTTACTTATGTCATTGCAAAATATAAATTTCTCTTATATATAATATACACCTGTACCTAAAGCATAATTTACATATATATAACTTGCTATTATGATAAAAACAGAAAATCATCAAAAGTATGACGAAATACCTTATAGGTGCTATTCGTTTAATTATTGTAGCCCAGAAACTCTCAGAACTATAGGTACCTTATTTGGCATGAATCCTGCTTCGTTAAAAACAGCAAGAATTCTAGAAATCGGTTCTTCAGAGGGTTATAATTTGTTCCGGTTTGCAGAAACTTATCCGAAGTCTTTCACTCTTGGTATTGATCTTTCTAAAGCAAAAATTGAGCGTGGCCAAAAAGCTATAGACCAACTAAAGCTTGAAAATATAAAACTAGAAGCTATGTCAATTACCGACATTGACGAATCATACGGTAAGTTTGATTACATAATTTGTAATTGTGTTTTTTCTTGGGTACCAAACTTTGTTAGGGATAGTATTCTCGAAGTTAGTAAAAAACTTCTTAATAAAAATGGTATTGTCTTTATCAACTACAACACACTACCTGGATTTAACATGATGAGTTCTATTCGAGAATTAATGATGTTCCATACGTCTGGCTTTACAGATATTAATGACAAAATTCAACAAGCAAGACTTGTTCTTAATTTCTTGCATGAATCACTTGAAGAACAAAAAACACCTTATGCTGACCTTGTTCGCAAAGCAGCAGAAAACATCCCTAATGATGAAAATTATGTTTTATGTTGGGAATACCTTAGTGAGATAAATCAACCATACTACTTACATGAATTTGTTGATAAAGCACGCTCTTACGGTTTCGAGTATCTTGGAGATACTGATATACAAAAAATGTATGTTGGAAGCTTACCAAAAAAAGCAGCTGATTTGCTTGGTACAATAACAGATACTGTCAAATTAGAACAATATATGGATTTCATTCGGAATATCGCAGTTAGAAACACACTACTATGTCATCAAGGAACTGCCTGTTCTCGTAATATTAATAGTGATATTCTTCTTAAGTTTTATTATTTTTGTAATTTAACTTTAAAAGATCCTGAAATTGCAATTAATCTAACAGATGATAGTTTGGTTACTTTCTATTTATTAGAAGACGCAAGGGAAGAATCTATGTCAACTAAAGTACCTGCAACAAAAGCCATTCTTATGACATTTTTTAAAAATCAGGGCAATCATCTTTCGCTTGACGAGATTGCTATTCAGGCTAAAAAACTTGTGCCACTGGTTACAGATTTAGAAATCCAAGCAACTATTTCTGAAAATTTACCTAATCTAATGTTTCAAGGAGTCGTAAAATTCATTGTTGATAAACCAAGTAGTATTTCCGTAATTTCTGAAAAACCGAAAATAAGTAATCTTGCACAATTGCAAATACAACAAGTTGGTTTCAATAATACACCTTTTATAACGGATGCCCTTAATAGAGTCACCTCTGTCACCGATCAGATACACATATTAAAATATCTTGATGGTAAGCATACCATCGAGCAAATTAAACAAAAAACTCTAGATAGTCTAAAAACAGGAGAAATAGTTGCTACTGATAACGATACAAAAACACAAATTAAAGATGAAAAAAGACTACAAATTATATCAAATGAACTGGTAGATACTGCATTAGAAAGTCTTCGAAAAAGATTCTGCTTGGTTGGATAAACTTTAGCAACAATGGTTATTTAGCAATTTCGTAGTTTTTTATTAGAGTACTTTTTAAACAAGAAAAAAGAAAGCTAACCCTAGAAAACTGAAAAAACCGAGTGCATCAGTAAGAGCTGTTAGAACCACTCCCGAAGAGGTTGCTGGGTCAATATCAAAATGATCAAGAATAATGGGGATACTAGATCCTAGCATTCCAGCAGCGGTAAAATTAATTATTACTGCAGCTGTAAAAACTAGACTTAAGTTTAAATCAGCAAAAGGGATATATATGATTAATGCCCCTATGATTGCAAGACTTAAGCCATTTAACAAACAAACAAATACTTCCTTTAGAATAACTCTTGCTATGTATGTTTGTCTTATTTCTCTATTTGCCAGAGCTCTAACAGTTACAGTCATAGCTTGAGTGCCAGCATTCCCACCCATACTAGCAACGATGGGCATGATGGTAGCAAGGGTAATAAGTTTTTCTATAGTGTTGCTGAACTGATTAATAACCAAAGAAGTAGCACAAGCGGTAATTAAATTAATGAATAACCAAGGGAATCTATGTTTTACAGTTGCATATAAATTATCAAATATGTCGCTAGTGTTGATACCACCAAGATGCATGAATTCACTTTCAGTTTGTTCTTCGATGATATATATCATGTTATCTATCGAAACACTTCCAACGAGCTTTCCCTTTTTATTTACCACTGGTACAATGGTTAGAGCATATTGTTTAAATATAAAAGCTATTTCATCAAGTTTTGTACTAGTGTCAGCAATTTTAAAATCTGAATTCATTAAATTCGTTAATGGTTCCTCATGCGAACTTTTGAGCAAAGTACATAGTAGTATATTGCCAACTGGTTGATATTTATTATTTACTACGATCCCTGCATGAAAATCTTGGTCTATGTTGCTTTTACGAATATGATCGATTGCTTGACCCACTGACCAATTTTCTTGAAAAGCAACGAAGTGTTTTTCAACTATTCTGCCAACAGTATTTTCTGGATATTTGAAACCCTCAATGATTTGTTGTCGTTTCTCAGCTTTTAATTTGCCTATTATTTCGTCTTTTAAGTCCAAGCTTAAAGCATCTATTACTTCAATAGAATCTTCAATATCGAGTTGGTTTATTAAAATGACAGTTTTTTCTATGCCAAGGGCGTCTACGGCATACTGTTTATGACTATCACTTAACCAAACAAGGGTTTGTGGATCTATATCATCAGCAATGATGGGTAAAATTAGGTCGTATAATTTGTAGGAGGAGGTATCTAAAAAATCTGCAAGGTCTGCGTAATGTAAGTCAAGCAAGGCAAGCCTTGCGTTATCTATCTTATCATTATCAATTAGATAGTTTATATGTTCAAAAATTTCAGTCAGTTTTTCCTGGTGGTCAGGTAAAATAGTATTTTGTGAATCCTGCATACCTACCCCCTGAAAGACACTTTTTAAATTTGTTTAATAGGTTACTGTTGCAAATAACAATGGATAATTATTGTTTACACAAAAAGTATGGTGGGTCTATATAAATACTGTATTGTCTAAATTTTTAAGTGGTCATCATTTGGAACAGAGTCAGGGAATTGTAGCATAAAATGCAAGGGGTGACAACTAGCAAAATAAAACTTTAAAGCTGGGCGCAGGCTAGAGCATCTAGCCGTTTTTATTGACTGGAATTTCTAGAATTTGTATTTTATTTCACTATCCGTATTTTAATAATCCCGAAAAATTGAGTAGAATACTTATTTATCAACACTAATTTATTCTATAGTGTTTATTGAGAATATTTAACAAACATGTCTAAATTAGGATTTCTATACTTGAAAATAAGAAGAAAATTCTGTAATATGACCGCATCAATTTAGATAAATTAAGTGTTATGTCTAAAAAAGAAATAAATATCACAGGATAGCTTAGGCGTGCAGAATCTAGTTTGTACGCCTGTATGAATATAATTTCAAATTCATTCGGCGCTTTTAAAAGGTGTGCTAAACCTTAAATTTTATCTACGGTGTCCGAATATGTTAATATTAAGTAATTTATCTAAAAATTTTCACGGAAGGTTTGTACTAAAAGATATAAACTATAATTTTCCTCTTACTGGCCGTATAGCTCTTGTCGGAGTTAATGGAGCTGGTAAGACTACTTTGTTGAATATATTATGTAATCTAGATGAGCCAGATGCTGGCTCTGTCACTAAACCCAAATCCAAACTCATAGGCTATCTTCCACAAGAGCCAAACCCTGATCCTAAGGATTCGATTCTTGTCGAGTGTATGGCTGGAGCTGAAGAATTATTCCAAATTATGCTTGATATGAATAAAGCTAATTTAGAAATGGCAGAAGATTTTACTAATGAAAAATACGAGAAATTTGAATATTTAGAGAATCTTTTTCGTGGCAAGGAAGGATATTCATTCGAACATAATGCTTCAAAGATATTGCTAGGTTTGGGTTTTGGAGAAGAAGATCTAGAGAAACATCCTAAAACTTTATCGGGTGGTTGGAAAATGAGGTTGGAGCTTGCTAAAATTTTGATGCAAAATCCAGATTTTTTAATTTTAGATGAACCGACTAATCATCTGGATCTACCAACTATAGTATGGCTTGAGAATTACTTGAAAAAATTTAAAGGAACAGTGCTTTTTGTTTCGCATGATGAGGCGCTGCTTAATAGTTTACCTAATATTATTCTTCACCTAAAAGATGGAAATCTAGCTGAGTATCAGGGCAATTATGATGAATTTTTAGTCCAGTATGAGCTAAGGGAAGCAAATAAAATAGCTGCGTTAAAAAATATTGAAGGTAAGATAGAGACCGTATCTAGATTTATTGAAAGGTTTGGAGCAAAAGCTTCAAAAGCCACTCAAGCACGTAGTAAAATGAAAATGGTAGCTCGTCTTGAGAGAGATGCTTCTGGTATTACAGTTAACAAAGATGATGCAGAAATTAATGTCAGAATTCCACTCACGCAAAAGAGCGGAAAAGAAGTTATCACATTTGAGGATTGCTCTATAGGATACACTAAGCCATTAGTTAAGAAAATATCATTTACGGCAATGCGAGGCCAGAAAATTGCTATTGTTGGTGCAAATGGTCTTGGGAAATCTACTTTGATTAAAAGTATCTTAAACCAAGTGCCTTTTTTGGCTGGTGATATAAAAATTGGTCATAATGTTAAGATAGCGTACTATGCTCAAGATCAGGCAGAATATTTAGATATGAATCAAACAGCCTTAGATAACCTAAAAGCTGCTAACCATGAATTGTCAGAAGGTCATGCGCGTGGGTTACTTGGCTCATTTTTATTCAGAGGAGATGATGTTTATAAGCAGGTAAATATTTTATCTGGTGGTGAGAAAAGTCGTTTGAGCCTTGCTTGCTTATTGGTACAAAATGCTAACTTTTTACTTCTTGACGAACCTACTAATCACCTTGATATACTAAGTACTGAAATTTTAAGCGAGGCTTTAGCTGGGTATGAAGGTACCGTTATGTTTGTTAGTCACAATAGAAGTTTTCTTAATGCAGTTGCAACGCACACTCTTGCTTTTTCAACCAAAGGCACGGCATATTTTTCAAAAGGAAACATCGAGGAGTTAAATCTTTTTTCAGAAGAGAGCTAAATTTGTAGATATTGATGCAATCTGTGGCCATTCTCTTTGAGCCACAATCTAGCAGATTTATATTCGGGGTAAAACTTTGCTACTAAATTCCAGAAAGATTTGCTGTGATTCATTTCTACTAGATGACACATTTCATGGATTATTACATAATTTAGTATTTCCAGCGGAGCAAAAATAAGTCGCCAGTTAAAACGAAGTACTAGTGTACTTGAGCAGCTACCCCATTTAGTTTTGCTATTTGCAATCTTAATTTCAGAGAATTTAAAGTTATGCTTGGTACTTAAGAGATTAACAATATTAGTTGCTTCTAGCAGTAATTTGTTTTGTAAGAACTTAATTAAGGTCTTGTTGTGGGCTGATGGCAGTGAATCTATGTGAATTACATTTTCTTGAATAGTAACATTGTTACGAATAGAAACAACATTCAATAATGAATATTGTTTACCAAGTAGTGGTATAATTTTGCTATCTATATCGGGATTATCATCTTTTTTAGAACTTTTTAATTTGCTCCTGACCCAAGATTCTTTTTCT
>CAMCTQ010000022.1 GCA_945878545.1 Rickettsia typhi | reverse complement strand
TAATCATTAGAATTGCAATGGTAAGAATAGAAGCAACGCAAGCAACTTTGGCATTGAGCTTTAGCTTTTTCTTCATATCAGCTTCTTGCGACATTACAGCTGCAATGGTAGTGTCTGAGATAATGGATAAATTATCGCCAAACATAGCGCCACCAACCACTGTTGCAACGCCTAAAGCAGGCAAAAAATCGGCTTGTATGCTGAGTCCAGCAGCGATTGGAGCAATAGTTGCTATTGTACCCATCGATGTACCAATTGCACTAGAGATAAAAGCAGAAATCAAGAATACCCCGATTAACAGAAATTTTGATGGTATTAATGAAAGAGCTAAATTCACACTAGCATCTACGCTACCAATATGCTTGGTGACCTCACTAAAAGCACCTGCAAGTAAAAATATAATACACATGGTGATGATATCCGGGTGGCGTACACCATCTAAAAAATCATGCATTCTTTGCTGAGTTGTACCTTTATGCAACAACCAACCAAGCGCTATTGCCGGTATTATAGCTGTCACAGGAGAAAGTTGATAAAAAGCATTTGGCGTACCTAATATACTAAAATATATGCCACTCCCAACAAAACATAGGATGAATAGTACAATAGGTATAAAATGAGCGATATAGGACATAATCTTTTTCCAAAAATTAAATATTAGCTAAGTGTAATGTTTATAAAATTTACAAACTACAAGGAAAAGCGCCTAGAGAAAGGCAAGCTTAATAACCAACTCTACGCGGGCATTCGAAAGGAAAAAAGGGGATTATATCTGTTAGATTCTAACATTGTATTTATCAAAACTATCGTTAGTTAAGGGATCTTAATATCCCAATTGTACAGACAAGCATTATTACACGCAAGTTCTTTTTTATCCCGGCCGCTTCTCCGTATATAATTCTTGAGAAATCTTTAGTTTAGTTGTTGATAAAAAACCAAAGTTTTTGATCAATTACTCCTATAATTGTAGATCTTTGTATGCTAGACTGATCTTTTTGTGATAGAAGACTAAGTATATTATTACTAATTAATTTCTAACCGGAAATTATCATGACACAAAAAATACTATTTCTAATTATTGCTTTTATTTTAAATGCTTGCACCCAAGAGCAACCAGTTGAAGATCCGGCAAAAGCCCAAATAGATGGATATACTAATGAATTAAAAAATTGTAACAAAGCTACTGATGATAAATATGTTCGTGATTTATCTGTAGCTCCTGATGATGTAGTCCTCGGCAATCCAAAAAGCAAGATTGTATTGGTAGAGTATTTTTCACCAACTTGTCCGCACTGCGTACATTATCACCAAAAAATATTTCCAGAGATCCGAACAAAATATATTGATACTAACAAAATTGCCTATGTAATACGGGAATTTATCGGTAACAAGCAAGACTTAGATGCAACTATTCTTGCTAGATGCAATGGCAACACTGATATTTATATAAAGTTCTTAGATGTTATTTTGAATCAACAAAACAATTGGGCATTTAGTAAAAATTATAGGGAAATTTTGACAAATATAGGTAGCCTTGGTGGAGTATCTCCTGAAAATTTTTCTGGGTGCCTAAACGATCAAGATAAAATCAAAACGCTAATGGAAAATACTAAATTGGCAGCTAGTTTACCTAAATTTGTAGGAACTCCTAGTTTTTTCATAAATGGTAAGCAATTTACTGAAAGATACACCTTTGAAGAATTATCAAAAGCTCTGGATAAAGCATTAAACATCGACAGCTCAGCAATTTTAAGTTATGACAAATAAAAAGATACAAGAATTAAAGGATAAAATAGATAAAATAAAAAACGAACAAATAGACTCTTCTAAAAAAAAACAAAGCTCGTCATTAGCTTTTATAGATGTAGCATCAGAGCTTGTTGCTGGCGTTCTAGTTGGCGTTATGTTAGGTTTATTGTTTGATAATTTATTTAACACTAAGCCGTTGTTTCTTGTAATTTGTATTATTTTTGCTATGATTGCTTCCTTTAGATCAATTTGGAAAAAACATATAAAACATTAGTATTAAAATGAAGCATAGTCCTTTAGATCAATTTAAAGTAAAAGAAATAGCAAATATTCAATTATTTGGCCACGACATTATTTTAACAAACTCAGCAGTATTTATGATCCTTGCTGGCCTATCTATTGCATTATATTTTATTTTAGCATTTAGAGGTAACAAGCTCATTCCCACGAGATTACAACTTAGCGGTGAACTATTTTATGGTTTGATAACCGATACTGTAAACCAAAATGTTGGCCCAAAAGGTAAGAAATTTGTGCCTTTAATGTTTACATTGTTCATGTTCATTATGACATGTAATTTGTTTGGTATGATACCATATGGATTTACAGTGACTAGTCATATTTCTGTAACATTTGCACTAGCAATGTTGGTATTTTTATTAGTTACGTTGCTTGGATTTGCATTACACGGATTCCATTTTTTCTCTTTGTTTTTACCTGCTGGAACACCTTGGTGGCTGGCACCTTTAATGGTGATAATTGAGTTATTTACTTATCTTGCAAGACCAGTCAGTTTATCTTTGCGTTTGGCTGCAAATATGGTTGCTGGACACGTGTTGCTCAAAGTGGTAGCTGGCTTTGTTGTTTCCATGGCATTTTACTTGAAAATCTTTCCTATACCTTTTATCTCTGTGCTAATAGGTTTTGAGATTTTCGTTGCAATCTTGCAGGCTTACATATTTACTATATTATCATGCGTGTATTTAAATGATGCAATTAATTTACACTAGTGTATAGTTTTGTCCGATTAAACAATACCGGGGAAAAGGATGGTATAGTTTAATTTTGACGTTAATTTAATTTAAAATTTTAAGGAGAAAAATTATGGAATCTATGATGGCTCTTAAATTTATTGGCGCTGGTCTTATGGCCTTTGGAATGCTTGGCGCGGCTATTGGAGTGGGTAATATTTTTGGTTCGTTATTGAATTCAATAGCTCGCAATCCTTCCGCTGCTGACCAATTGCAAAGAATGGCTTTTATCGGAGCCGGTCTTGCTGAAGCCATGGGTTTGTTTTCATTCGTTATCGCAATGTTATTAATTTTTACGTGATATTAAGGAATTTATATGCCTCAATTTGATGTATCAAGTTTTAGTACTCAACTATTCTGGCTAAGTTTGGTTTTTGGAGTTCTGTATATTATTGTAAGCAGGTTAATTGCTCCAAAAGCTGAAAGTATAATGATAAATCGTAATCGTTATTTAGAAGATAATATAATCTCTTCTGAAAATGACTATAGTAAAGCACATTCAATGCGCCAGCAAAAGGAAGAAAAGCTTCGAGAACTAGACATTGCTACCCAAAAATTACAAAAAGATGCTCTAGATACTTTAGATGCGTATTTCACAAATAAAAATAAGCAGCTAGAAGCTTCTTTAGCTCAAAAAACACAAGAATCTTTTGCAGAAATCCAGAATTACTTGAGTTCTTTTCATAAAAATGAGGATAAATCTTGTATTGATTTGGCAACCTTTATCATTGAAAAAATCACTGATAAATCAGCAGATCCGGATTTATTAAAGAAAATTTATGGGACAAGATGATGCATTTTTTTGATGAAAATTTCTGGGTAGCGGTAAGTTTTATTGTTTTTTTATATTTTGCCTATAAACCTGTAAGAAAGGCTATTATCAACTCTTTAGATGCTAGGATCAACGATATTAAAGAGAAGCTAGCTCAAACTGAGAAACTAAAAGCTGAAGCAAAATCTTTGCTTGAAGAAGTTCAGAAAGAAATGGAAAATTTTGAATCATATAAGCAGCAACTACTTGATAAGGCAAAGATTAGCACTGACAATTTAATTGAAAAAAGAACAAAAGAACTGGAAATTGCTTTAACTCGAAAAAGCAACTCTGCTACTTCCCTCATTGAAAATGAAAAATCTAAAATATCCGAAGAACTAAAAAATGAATTTACCGATACTGTAATTAATATTGTTCGAAATTACTTAATTGAATCAAAAAATAACTCTGTCTCCGATGAGGCAATTATCAATAAGTTCATTGATAAGAAGAAATAATTTAGATGCAAAGTTTATATAATATAACTTTCACACATAGAGCTTAAAGATCATCCTTCTCAAAAGATGGCTTACCGGGAATTTTTGAATTAATATAACTTATTAGTTGATTAGGCAAACAACTCAAACATTTTAAAATAATATATATAATAGTTGGAAAGGCTATTACTCCCTTATTATTTGCAATTCCTTTGATAATTTTTTGAGCAGCTTCTGTTGTTGACACTATAAAAGGCATAGGAAAGTTATTAACATCAGTCATTGGCGTTTTAATATAACCAGGAATTACAACTGTCGTATTGACATTATATTGACTTAAATACCCTCTTAGAGCCTCTCCAAAAACCCTAATACACGCTTTGCTTGCAGAATAAGAAGGAGCACTTGAAAGCCCAACTAAACCAGCCATAGAACTAACAATAACAATAGACCCCTTTCTTCTGGCAATCATGTACGGTACTAAAGGCATTATCGTATTTAGAACCCCATTTATATTAGTATCAAATATTATTTCTATTTGAGATGGACTTTCTGGACCATCAAGAGTACCGGCCGAAACACCTGCACAAGCAATTGCAATATCAATTCCATATTGATCGCAAAATTTTGTTAAATGCTCAGCCATTTTAGCTTTATCTCTTATATCTATGGCAACGACGTGAGTTACCGCCCCTTTATCATTACATAAATTAGCTATTTTATTTAATTGATCAATATTTCTGCCAATTAATATTAATCTAACATTTGAATTTGAATATTGTAGGGCCAATTCATATCCAAGACCACTAGAAGCACCAGTAATTAATATTGTTGTTTGTATATTCATTGTATATTAGTAAATTAAATTAGAATTAAGTGAAACCTCAGTTGTCATCCCAATAAGAACAGGGATCTATAAAGGTTATAGTCTATTGATTTGGATGCCCACATTGGCAGGAATGACACTGCTAATCAAAAATGGATGAGGAATTTTCAGGGGAAACGAAGCAAAGGAACACAGCGTACTTGGACGTACGTGAGCACCGGAAGCAAGTTTTAACAACAAAATTACCACCCAGAATGGGTTATGCAAGAGGTCTAATTAACTACTTAGGTTCACTTTCACCAGAATTATCATCCTCTAAAACAGCATCTTCCTCAGAAGCCGCCGGCACTTCAGGGATAGCTTCCTCAGTAGAAACAGCCTCCACGCTCGCTTCTACTGCCCCAGTGCTTTCAGTAGTTGTAGTTGTTTCTCCTTCAAGAGCTGCTTGCTCTTCTGGTGTACCAAGGGCGTATACGCATAGTTCTTCTAAGGATACACCATTTTTTTCTGCCAATTCTTGGAGCTGAGTAACAGCCTCCATAACATCACCAGGAATCATTCCACCACGTTGTTTTGAAAGCCAGTCTGCTTGAAAATGCAAAGGATGATGGGCATGCTCAGGCTTACCAATAAAAATAGTAAATGGCGACAACTGCCCACCGAAATCACAATTAACTGTAAATTTTTTCATCGTAAAAACGCCCCGCTGCAAATAAATTAGGTTATATTTTTCAACTTATATATTAAAATAATAGTAATTCAAAAAAATTAAAATTTAAACAATTTTCAATTGAAGCAACTAACATTTGTTCAAAAAGGTGCTAAACTAGAACTTGCTTTAGCTTTTCTTGTAATTGGTAATTAGAAGCAATAAAAATATCATTTTCTATATAACTTAATCCCCCAGCCTCACGAATTAAAAGTTCAAACCCTTGAGTTAGAATTGGTTTATTTGCAAATAAAGCACTATCAGCTTTGCCACTAATTAAAAGAGCTATTTGATAGGCATAAGATTCAAAAATTCTTATATTTGGAGATATTTTTGTAGCAAGAAACAGCTCTGAATAATTACAACAGACCAAACTATCCTCTAATTTATTATTAACAGATACTCTTAATCTAACAGCTCCACTAGAAAAATTAGATGAATGCCGCTCTAACCATGCCCCTTTTCCCTGCCCGGCATAATATATGTCGCCCAAAACCGGAAAGTTGACTACTATTTTATCCGCAAAAATTTTATCTTGCTTTTTTGTTAAAATTGTCACTATTAACGCAAAGAACGGAATTGCTCTCTCGAAATTCGCAAGCCCATCTAAGACATTTACAAGAGCTACAGAACCATTGAAATCTAGAGTCTGTAAATCTAATTCATCATCAAAAATGATAATTTTATAATATTTGCTCAATGATTTTTGTAAATTCTCTGCAACTCTAAGCTTTGCTTTATCAACAAAAACTTTTGTACTTTTTGCAGAGCTTTGTAAATTCTCTAACTCAGAATAATCGCGATGCAAAAATTTCGAAGCCCCTCTTATAGCATCAGTAAGCAAAACAATAGTATTTTGCATTACTCAGCCCTTTTTACGAAAGTTGCATCTTCGGTTCTGACTATTATTTTCTCACCTGTTACTAAATAAGGAGGTACCATGACTCGTAAACCATTATCCATGATAGCTGGCTTATAAGAAGAAGTTGCAGTTGATCCTTTAATTACCGGATCTGTTTCTTGAATTTCTAGTATAACAGTTTGCGCCAAGGCAATACTGAGCGGTTTATCCTGATAGAATTCTACTTCCACGTTCATTCCATCAGTAAGAAACGGCAATTTCTCTTTCATTAATTCTTGATCAA
Source organism: Rickettsia typhi (assembly GCA_945878545.1). Classification (GTDB taxonomy): domain Bacteria; phylum Pseudomonadota; class Alphaproteobacteria; order Rickettsiales; family Rickettsiaceae; genus Megaera; species Megaera typhi_A. Next base: position 6,246 of record CAMCTQ010000022.1, on the reverse strand, counting down.
TCATTACTTGCTCGAAGGAATCAGGATCCATAAACACCAAAAGATTCTCCTCTTTATAAAGATATTGCATCTCTTTCCTCTCAAGAAAAGCTTTTTCTACGCTTTCACTAGAACTAAAACGTTGATTCAATTTATTGCCAGTACGTAGATTTTTCATCTCTACTTGCACATAAGCCCCGCCTTTTCCAGGCTTTGTATGCTCAGGAGTTTTAGCAACAATCCATAACTCACCCTCATAATCTAGTATGTTACCAGATTTTATATCATTTGCTGAGATTCTCATAAAATATTATTCTTTTAAGTTTTTAAAATTAAATAATGTAATTATTGGCGCAGAAATAAAAATAGATGAATAAGTACCAATTAATATCCCAAAAAACACCAGAACACTAAAGCTTTTTATTGCCTCACCACCATATAATATTAAGGCAAGATTAGCAAGCAACGTGGTGAACACAGTTATTGTTGTTCTTGATAGAGTTTCATTTATGCTCATATTAATTATAGTGCTAACAGGCTTTTTATTATATTTTCGCAAATTTTCACGAATACGATCATAGATAACTACTGTATCATTTACCGAATAGCCTATTATCGTTAAGATAGCAGCGATTGTACTCAAATTAAAATCGAGATTAGTAGCACTTAAGAAACCAAGGCTTAAGACCGCATCATGAACTAATGCAGCCAAAACACCTATAGCAAATTGCCATTCAAATCTTATCCAGATATAAACCATTATAGACAAAAACGACAATAACATTGCCATAATACCTGATCTTATCATCTGATTACCAACTTGTGGCCCAACAAAATCTACTTTTCTATACTCAAATTCATAAGGGAAGTTTTGTTTTAAAGCAGACTTAATTAGTTCAATATTCTGCATTAAGTTTTCTTCGCTACTTATACCTGCACGTATTGAAATATCCCTATCACTACCAAAATTCTGTAAAACTATTTCACCAATTTCAAGATCACCAAGAACTGTTCGCATCTTAGCTAAATCAGGAGCCTGATCTACTCGTAGCTCCATGCTAATTCCACCAACAAAATCGATGCCGAAATTAAATTTATAAACACCAATCCAGGCTATACTGATAACAAATAATAAAACTGACAAGCCATAATTAAAATTTTTGATTCTCATGAAATCAAAATTAGAATTATTAGGAAAAAGTTTTAATGGAAAAAATTGCATTCTGAATTCTTAAAAAATTACTGCTAGGATCTGTGAAGAAATTTTCAAAATGAGAGAATTTATAAGTATTTTTGCTCGGAGCACCACAGCGTACTCAAATGTACGTAAGGATTCGAGAACAAAAATACCGCAGAAATTAGCCATTTTCAAATTTTCCTTCGCAGATCCTAGCAAATTAAATGGCATAATACAACATACACCAACACAAATCTATAAAAATGATATTAATGACCAAGTTTCAGCATTTCCCAATATTTCTCATAAATAACAATTGCTTCACCAACATCATTTTGAAATTCCCCTTTATCCTGAATTTCTTTGCTAGGATATATTGTCGGGTTGTCCAGCACTTCCTTCGGCAACAAAGCCATTGCTGCTTTATTAGCCGTTGCAAATCCTAACGTTTCACTAATTTCCTTGGCAATGTCTGGTCGCAAAAGAAAATTAATAAATTTATAAGTATTTTCAATATTTCTTACATTAGATGGAATAACTAAACTATCTACCCAAAGGATTGCCCCTTCTTTCGGGTAAGCATACTTAATATCAGGGTTTTCTAAAGATGCCATATAAGCCTCGCCATTATGATTTAGACCTAGTATTACTTCTTCGTTTATATAATTCAACTTAGGCGAAGATGAATTGAAGATTTTTACATTAGGAAATAATGTTCTTAATTTCTCATAAGCTTGTTTTATATGCTCCTCATTAGTGTCATTGCCACTGTATCCAAGCAGTTTAAGAGCAACATGGAATACTTCTCTTACATCATCAGTCAGAAGAATTTTATGAGCATATTTAGGATCAAATAATATATTAAAACTGTCAACATTCTCTTTTACATATTTAGCATTATAACAAAGAGCTGTACTGCCCCAAAGATAAGGTATACTATACTTATTCTTTGGATCAAAAGATTGATTTGTCAAGTTTTCATCAATATCTTTAAAGTTATCTATTTTTGACATATCTAATTCCATCAGCAATCCCTCATCTTTCATTTTACTAACAAAATAAGTTGATGGGACTACTAAGTCATATCCAGATTTAGAATTCTGCAATAATTTGACTTTAGCGTATAAACTTTCATTACTATCATAAGTGGAAATATTAATCTTTATACCGGTCTCTTTGGTAAACTTCTCAATTATATTTTCTGGTAAATATTCTGACCAAATATACAAATTAAGTTCATTGGCCAACGTGTTAGAATTAGTCCAAAAAATCAAATAAAATAAAACAAGGTATTTTTTCATACTCTCCTCCTGAATATAAAATGAGATATAAAAATTAAAATTAAAGTTACCACAAAAATTACACTACAAAGAGCATTAATCTCAGATTTAATCCCCAAATGTGCCATTGAAAATAAAGTTAATGGTAGAACTTCAAAACTTGGCCCAGTAACAAAAAAGCTAATAACTACATCATCTAAAGATAAAGTAAATGCGAGTAACCAACCAGATATAACAGATGGTAAAATAAGAGGCAATATAATTCTACTGAATATAGTCCACTCCCCAGCCCCAAGATCCCTTGCAGCATTTATAAGATTTCTATTGAAGGTTTTTAAACGTGAAATAATTATTATTATTACAAATGGGAGGGTGAGAGTAATGTGCGCAAGTAGCAAACTATAAAATCCTAAATTCATATTTATAAGATTAAATAGAATTAATAGACTTATACCCATAATAATATCTGGGGAAATAGCTAAAACATAAACAACAGAAGAAAAAATATTTCTACCTTTAAATCTATAACTATACAAACCTAGAGCCGATATAGTCCCTATTAAAGTGGCAATAGATGCAGAGAGCGCAGCAACCAGGAAAGAATTTTTTGTTGAGGCTATAAGCAAACTATTAGAATATAACTTCCTATACCAATCCAGAGTTATTCCTTGCCAACTTGTCCCATATTTTGAGGCATTAAAGGAATATACTATTAACACAACAATAGGTAAATATAGGAATATATAGATAAAAACTGAATATAATCTTGCCAATTTATTCATAATTACACTACCAATTGATCAGTATTTTTAGTACTCCGAGCATAAAAAACCATCAGTATTACTACAATAATGGTAAGGATTGTACCGATCGCCGTGCCGAAAGGCCAATCTCGTGCAATTAAAAATTGACTCTTTATTAAATTTCCTATTAAGATCTCTTTGCTTCCGCCGAGTAGCTCTGGGATAAAAAACATTCCAAGCGTTGATAGAAATACCAAAATACAGCCTGCTGCTATTCCAGACTTAGTTAGTGGTATTATAATTTTCAACAATACATCTATCTTACTAGCCCCAAGATCTTGGGCTGCATTAATATAATTACGATCAAGTTTTTCAAAGGCAGTATAGAGCGGTAATATCATAAAAGGCAGCAATGAATATACAAGGCCAATAATAACAGCGACCCAGTTGTACAAAAGCTCAATTGGTTCATCAATTAACCCAAGAGTCATTAAAGAATTATTTATTAGTCCATTAGCCCTTAAGACCATCATCATAGCATATGTTCTGATTAATGAACTTGTCCAAAAGGGAATTATTACTAAGATCAATAAAAAATCTTTAATTACTCTGTTTTTAATAGTTTGAGAAATTGCATATACAAATGGATAGCTAACTACCAAACATATAATGGTAACATATGATGCCATGCCAAAGGTTTTTAAAAAAACCTTTATATACATCGGAGATAATAGTCTCTTGTAATTATCTAAGGTAAGTACAAATTTTATGAAACTTGCTTCCCCTCTTTCTAGAAAACTTATTCCTAATACTCCAAGATTTGGTATCAACACAAAAATCGTTAACCAAGACACAAGAATTAAAATTGTACAATGTTTGAATAGGTCTTTATTCATCATTTAGTTAACACCTCACAACCAGCTGTCCACTCAATAAAAGCTTCCATCCCTATCTGATATTTGTAAACTTTCCCCTCTTTGTTTTGCAGTACTGTTACGATTACTTTCTTGCCATTATCAAGAATTATGATGTAATCAAGTAAAGCTCCTCTGTATCTTATCTCAATAATCTTGCCCTTTAAGTTATTTGAGATTGATCCATCCTCTACTTGCGTTAATCTTAGATTCTCTGGTCTTAGTAGTAATTTGATTTTGTCTTTAGAAACGAAATTATTTTTATTTTGGATTTTGTATGTATAAGATCCTTCTACAATTACTGTTAGCAGATCTTTATCAAGAGTTTCAATTTTAGCATCTAATATATTTAATTCCCCTACGAAACTGGCAACGAAGCTATTCACAGGGGTCTCATAGATTTCTTTTGGCGAACCAATTTGTTCTATTTTACCATTATTTATTACAATTACAGTGTCTGATATAGACAGGGCTTCATCTTGATCATGGGTTACTAGTATAAAAGTAATTCCCAAATCTTTTTGCATAGCTTTAAGCTCCACTTGCATTTGCTTTCTAAGCTTTTCATCTAAAGCACTAAGTGGTTCATCTAGCAATAAAATTAGCGGTTTGTTAACAACCGCCCTCGCAACTGCAACTCTTTGTTGTTGTCCACCAGATAATTGACCTGGTTTTCTAGCGGCAAATTTTTCCATTTTAATCATTTTAAGAGCTTCATTCACAGCTTTATCAATGTAGTCATGGCTCTTATTCTTCATCCGAAGGCCAAAAGCTATATTCTCATAGACAGTCATGTGAGGAAACAAACTATAATTCTGGAATACAGTATTAACCTCTCGCTTATTAGCTGGTAGACTATTTACCTTCACACCATTAAGGATTATTTCTCCACTATCTACGGACTCAAACCCAGCTATTAATTTTATGATTGTTGTTTTACCAGACCCAGAAGGGCCAAGTATTGTAATGAACTTATTTTCGTGAAGAGTAAAATTGAAATTATTTAAGATAGATTCTGAATTAAAGCTTTTGCTTATGTTCTTTAACTCGATAATAGGTTTCTGCAACTGATTCAATTCCTTGGTTCCTCGTTAAATTATATGGATTTAAAGATTTCATTAAAAATGATTGTTACGATAAATAAGAATGGGATTATAATTGATTAACTTAGTATAGTCAACTAATAGTATCTATCTATATACGATAAACACTATTAAATAACATCAATAACCTAAACTTAGGCTATTCCGAAATGCTTTAGATTTTATTATATTTACTTAAGCAATATACCATGTAACCCAAATGGTACCAACTGAGGAATTTCTGCCTTTGCGAGTTCCTTCATATCGCTTGCATCCAGAATTAATAAAAAACTTTTCTTAAATATTGGCATCATACAATATAGGGTCTATCTACATAAAGGTACACGAAGTACCATAGGAATGCAAAAAACCCAAGACTATAAAGCCTGAGAAAGTGTTTTGGTTTATCTATGGGAATTTGAGCCGCATTCTCTCCAGCCATTTTATCATGACCTGAACGCATATCAATTGTGAATACGATTTTTCTGAAGAAAAGCGTAAAGATTCTGTCGGGATTTTACCCCCGAAAATGGCCGCCTGAATCTATTAGAAAATCAGGGGGCATAAAATTCGCTGTAAGCCAAAGCCGGAAAAGGATTGTAGAAAATTCCTATGGTACTTCGTGTACCTTTATGTAGATAGACCCATAAGTTATAGAATTATAATCTTGATTTATCAAAAATTTTAATAATAATTAATAATTATACTTGACTTACTAAGATAATATAATTATTAATGCTTACTAAATTAGAAATTAATATTTAATATATATAAGTTCTAATTTATTTTTTTTATTAATTTATTTTAAGAGTAAAGAATTATGGCAAAGGCTAAAGAATCTATAATTATAGGAAGCAAGTATTATTTAAAAAATACACCAGCGGCCTCCGAGCGCGGCAAGCAAGAAGGCATTCTTATCCAAGAAATTTTTAATTCTAATAATCAGAAAAGTTGTGGTTTTGCTGGCTTTAAGTTTTTTACTTTTGGTGATGCCAATATTCGTACGATGATAGTATTGGATATAGAGAATAATATTGTTTTAAGGGAAACGGACAGCCTGAGTTTTCTTGA
>CAMCTQ010000021.1 GCA_945878545.1 Rickettsia typhi | reverse complement strand
CCAGACCTATTTCTGGCATTGTATCAAGATAATGAATCATTTTTTCTAAGGCAGAGGGGCAAAAAAGATTATCATCTGATATCCAAGTGAAATATTTTCCCTTAGCTTCTTTAAACCCTGTATTCAAACTAGAAGGTAATTTTTGGTTTGTTTGATTAGCAATGACCTTAATTCTTAAGTCTTTTTGAGCGTAAATTTGAGCTACCTTCAAACTATTATCTTTTGAACAATCATCAACTATAATCAGCTCAAAGTTGTCTAGCGTTTGGGCCAGACAACTTTCTATAGTTTTAGCCAAATATTCAGCTCTATTATAAGTAGGTAGAATAATGGATATAAGCGGCATGGTTTTTATGGGTGATAACTATATATCAATAAAATTTGTTTTTCTCCCCAATATTTGGGGTCTGGATACAATATTTTTTTAAAAGACAGCTTGAAGTTATTAATTATGCCTGGAATGTTATCATAATTAAAGCTGTAAAAATGTTCAGCAGTTGGGATTCCTTGCTGATTAAAGGGTACCAAGATTATCACGTATTTTCTAGCATGTGTAGTAAGTTTATATAACACATCCCAAGGATTATAAAAATGTTCTAGTGTGTTTGAGGAAATAATAACATCAAAATTTGGTTGGGGAGTAGATAGTTTTGTAAAATCTTCACATATAAAAGTAACTTTATTTGGATGTTTTTTTCTTGCAATTTCAACAGCTTCTTGTGAAAAATCTACACCAGTCACTATTGTATTTGGCAACATTTTTGCAAAATAATCCGTACCTTCGCCCTGTGCACAACCAAAATCCAATATTGTATATTTAGCAATATTAATTTCGTCTTGTAAAGCTTCTGGAATGGCATTTAACAACAAAGTGTAGAAATGTAAAGTTTGCTCGTTTCCCTGGTTATTTTGCCAATCTTGTGTTTTGAATCTGAAATCCCAATATTCTTTAGAATTTATTACAAAATCCTCTATGAGAGAATTATTATTATTCATTCTATACCACCACCCCACAAACAAAATACTTAATAGACAACATACTAATATTATTTTTTTGATCATTATCTTCAAGAATTATTTATATTATTGCTTTGATCGTTTTTTTAGTAATAAGTTAAAGTGCCTACTTTCCTTACCTGAAAACGTATATTCTAATCTTTCTACTTCTAAACCAGCCATGTTAATTACAAACAACAACTCTTTTAAATTGTATTGCCATACGTGATCATCAATGTTTGTACATTTCCCATCAACAGCACAACTATCTGGAGTTGGAATTTGATTAAATGATTGGTAGTATTTTTTTGTTACACCCCATGCAGAACTTGAGTCTGGGGTTGATAAATATAACGCTCCATCATCTTTTAATGATGCCGCTAGTTTCTTCAGTGTATCAATAGGATTATAGTTAAAATGCTCTAAAACTTCAGTTAATATAATAACATCAAATTTCTCAGTAAATGGTAGCGGTTCATTTTCAATATTTGCTACAGCAAAATTAATGTTTTTTTCGGCTCCTAACTTTTTTGAAAAAAAGTTATCCACAAAATCAATACCATAAAGTTCTGCTGAAGGTAAATTATGCCTTATATAAAATAAAAAAGTACCATACGCACAACCAACATCTAAAATTTTAACAGGTTTTGCTTTTACAATGTAATCAGTTTGAAACCAATCTAAAATCTTTGCAAAATAAGAAAATTCATACTTACTATATGTTTTGTAATAACCATTACTTAAAGTTGAGTCTTGTAGCATGTTATTTTGCACTTCTGATAAGCTATCTCTTAAGTATAAATATCTATCATTAGTCATGCTATATAAAGTCCTGCTTTTATAATCTTTGTTATCTTTGCAAGAATAATATAAAAAACCAAAAATGGTACTTATACATAGAAAAATTAAAACTAGTATTAACTTTTTCACTGATTTATTAGCAAACATTATATTACTCCTTGCTTCTGTTATTAATTAATCGATCAAGCTCCTTGGCACGCCTATTCCAAGAATTTTCTTCGGCATATTGTTGATATTTTTGTTGTAATGCATTATTATAGCTGTGTTCAGTTGCTTCGTCTACCTTATTAAGGAATTCTTGAGGAGTACTAGCTATAAACACTCCTTCAAATTTTATGCACTCGATTAAGTCGGAAGTAACCACTACAGGCTTACCAATTGCGAAGTATTCAAACAATTTTAAAGGTGAAGTGGCTTTAGCAATATCGCCTAATCTAAATGGAATTATACTTACATCAAAATATTTGGCATAAAATGGCAAATCTTGATAGTCTATCTTACCAGGTAAATAAATATTATCTCTTTCTTCGAAAATTTTTCTGTCTCCATAATAAGGTCCTATCATTAATATAAAATATTCTGGCCTGCTTTTGCTCAATTCTATAATCAACTCATCCCAAATCCAGGGAGCAATTGCCCCAAAATAACCGATAATTTTCTTATCATTCTGTATAGCTTTCGCTAATCGTTCTGGCACTATAAATTTGTCAACCGTTTGTTTGGTTATATTGTAGTGAGAAATATCCACACCATTTGGTAAGTATATAACTTGCTTTTCTGGATAAAGATGTAGTAACTCTTCATATAAAACGCGACTAGTGCCAAGTATAAATTCAAAAGAATGTTTTCTTATAATTTCAAATCTCTTTTTTAATATCTGTGCAAAATATTTACCACATATTTCTTCATCAACATGATCAACATATTCATAGAAGGAAATATTTTCTGTAAAAAATCTATCGGTTAAATAATGATCTAGATAATCAGGCGGATAACTAAAATATATTGATATAATTGCTCCTTCTATATCATGTAAAATCTCATGCTGATCACTCAGGTATAGATTATCTGATATTTTTTTAAATGGGCAAACTTCGTAACCTACTGGTATTAAATATATTGTTAAATAACCAATATCAGACATAGCTTTTGCAAATTGTTGAGGTCTTTGAAACAAAGTCCCAAACCAAGGTATAGAAGGAAATTGAATAAAAATAGGCTGTTTATTCTTTTTTGCTAAAGCAATTAGCTTTTTAAGCTCTTTAATGTCATTTCTATTTTTATGATGAAATAAATGTGCCTTAATAAAATTAAGGCAGCCTCTGAGAAGTCCAATAAAATACAATCTATAATATAATTTTGCTATTAAAACCCGTAAAAATTTAGGTAATTTAAGATAAATACTTCTAATCATAGCTCATCTCTCAATATTTCCAATATCCTAGAGCAACTCTTACCATCACCATAAGGGTTATGAGCTTCTGACATCAGTATGTAATGTTCTTGATTATTAATTAGCTTCTCTACCTCCGTTATAATAACTTTTGTATCTGATCCAACTAGTTTTGCTGTACCGGCTTGTACACCCTCCATTCTCTCGGTAACATCGCGCGTTACAAGTACCGGTTTACCAAGTGATGGTGCTTCCTCTTGAACCCCTCCGGAATCTGTAACAATAATATATGATTTTTCCATTAACCAAATCATATGATGGTAATCTAACGGCTGAATCAAAAAAACATTTTGCATGTTTGCAAGTTTTTTATTTGCTGTTTCTTGAACGTTAGGGTTTGGATGAACTGGATAAACAAATTGGATATCCTTATATTTTTCTGCTAAGAATTTTAAAGCCTCACAAATATCTTCAAGTTTTTTACCAAAGCTCTCTCGCCTGTGAGCAGTTATTAAAATAATTTTTTTATTAAAATCTAAAAAATGAAAATGCTCATAATAAATATCTTCACCCTTAGATTTTATTATATCTAACCCCAAAAATAAAGCATCTATTACGGTGTTACCAACTATATGAACATTGGATTTGATACCATCATCATACAAATTCTGAGCTGAAAGTTTAGTGGGAGGAAAGTGATAATCGGCTATTTGTCCTATCAGTTTTCTATATATTTCTTCTGGAAAAGGAGAGTACTTATCACCACTTCTAAGGCCAGCTTCAATATGAACCACTTTCTTTTTATGGTAAAACCCTGCTAAAGCACCAATAAAAGCAGTTGTGGTATCCCCTTGTACGAAAATAAATTCAGGATTAGCGCTCTGAAATACCTCTTTTAATTTGGCCAGACCAACACTTGTTAAATCTAACAAATCTTGATTTGGCTGCATCAGATCTAGGTCATAATCAGGCTTAATATTAAAAAAACTTAAAACAGAATCAAGCATTTGTCGGTGCTGCGCTGTAACACAAACACTTACCTCATAACTTGAATCTTGCTGAGCAGCTTTAATTAAAGGAGCCATTTTTATGGCTTCTGGACGAGTGCCAAAAATAAAAAGTAGTTGTCTTTTGCTCATGATATCATTAATGTATTTAGACGGTTGTTCATTTATATACAAGATAATATGTTTATAGTCAAATTATTTAGATAAACACAGGGCTCGATAGAGTATATAAGAAGCTAAAAATCTTAAAAGAGGAATATGTTGTAAGATGAATAATTATTCTCATATAAAATATCGCCGTGATATTGATGGGTTAAGGGCTTTAGCGGTTCTATCAGTTATTTTCCATCATGCTTTTCCAAAGCATATCAAAGGCGGGTTTGTTGGAGTTGATATTTTCTTTGTGATTTCCGGCTACTTAATAAGTTCTATTATTCTCAAAAATCTAGAGAATAATAAATTTTGTCTTTTTGAATTTTATGCAAGGCGGGTAAAACGAATTTTCCCCGCATTAATATTGGTCTTATCTTCTTGTGCGCTATTGGGTTGGTTTGTCTTAACTGATGTTGAATATATCCTACTTGGAAAACATATCAAAGCAAGCACGCTATTTTACACAAATTTTGAACTTGCAAAAGAAGCTGGATATTTTGACGTAGCCTCTATTACCAAGCCCTTGTTACATTTATGGTCGCTTGCAGTTGAAGAGCAGTTCTACATATTCTGGCCATTGTTATTATACTTCGGAAGAAAACATGGTTTAAATTTACTCTCAATTATCATAATAACGATACTTCTCTCATTTTTTATTAGCATTAACATACTGCATAAAAATCCGGTTAATGCTTTTTATTTTCCTTGGTGTCGTATGTGGGAATTAATCTCTGGCTCTTTACTTGCCTATGTTAATTTAGAAAAACTACCAATTATTGAAAAATTTAAGAAAACAATAAATCATTATCTTAATATAATAATTTATAATAGTTACTCTAGCCACAAGGATACCACTCTTCAAGAAACAGCTTCAGTCATTGGGTTTTTAATGAGCATTCTTGCCATTATATACCTAAAAAAAAGCAATAGTTTTCCTGGCTGGCAAGCAGCACTACCAGTAATAGGTAGCGTATTAATTATAGCTGCTGGAAGAAATACCTGGGTTAATCAAAAAATATTGTCTCAAAAGTTATTCGTTAGTATTGGCTTAATCAGTTATCCATTATATTTGTGGCACTGGCCGTTATTATCATATGCACATATACTAGATGGAGGCAATTTACCAAAAAAGATTATATGGTTAATAATATTAATTAGCTTCATACTTGCGTGGGTAACATATAAATTTTTTGAGAAACCAATTCGCTCATCCAAAGACAAAAAAATTGTAGTATTTGTTTTGACTTTGTGTCTAGTTGCGCCCGGAGGTTTTGGTCATTTTATTTCTAAAAACAAAGGATATCCTCTGAGGGAAGCTAACTTAGGCGCTTCTTTTCCTCCTGCTTTTTTTGCAGATCTAAAATCACTTCATAAAGTCGGTATTGATTGTTTGACTGGTCAAGAATTAAAGTCTTTACACGCTGTGTCAGATCTATATTGTTCAAAAAATAGCAGCAAGCCAAAATTTTTCGTATTAGGAGATAGTCGTTCATTGGCATTTACTGTTCCTTTAGATATCGCTCAAAGCTTTGATTCTATTGTACTATCAGCTAGCGCAAGACTGCCATTCATAAGGTATATAAATTACATTCCTTTCACTCCTAAGGACGAAGAGGTTGTAATCAATGGCTCTACAAGAAAAATAGAGGCTATAAATAAAATTCTAAACTCTTACGACTCAATAGAGTATGTAGTGCTAGTAAATAGAGGTCCTCTTTATCAATCTGGTTTTGGTTTTGGATGCGAAATAGCAGGGGGGCTGAAAAACTTGATTATCCAAAATAAAAAAGATCAAAATGACCCCTCTGATCTAAATCAAAAATTCGTGGAAGGTTACGTTGAACTAATAAATTATTTAATTTCCAAAGGCAAAAAAGTAATTTTTATTATCGACACTCCAGAACTGGGTTTTGACCCAAAAGAATGTTTAAAAAGACCTTTGAATTTTTGGAAAAAAATGCCTGCCTGTTCTTTACCTCGCAACGAGGTAGATACAAGACAAAAAAAATACCGCGAGTTAGTAGCTGAAATTCAAAAACGTACCCCATCTTTATTGGTTTATGACCCGACTCATTTGTTTTGTGATGAGAGTAAATGTTATGTCAAAAAAAATGGTATTATCATTTATGCCGATGATGATCATTTAAACGACGAAGGTGCTAAAATATTAGTTAACGACTTTGTTAGATGGGTTTCAGATTTAGAAACAAAGAGTTTGAAAAATGAATAGAACTTTTATAGTTATGTCCATAACACCCTTGCCTTGGCAACCACTTTAGTATTATAATTAAATGGCTTCGCAAAAGGATCACGTAGTATATATGACTTAAAGTAGCATATTATTTGGTGCACTAAATATTGCTATCGAGTAATTGTTGGTGCAGTTGCTAGTAGAGTTAAGGAACTGATCAGGGAAATATGTTTAGCTAACTATGTTGATATTGTTTCTGGATCGTTAAGCCCTGACCACGTACATATAGTTATGTCTGTACCACAAGCATTTCCATCTCAAAATTAGTTCAGTATCTCAAAGGTAAGAGCAGCAAGAAAATATTGACAAGTCTCACATTCGGTCAAACTCACAAAATCAACATTATTTCTTGACGGCTGGTTAGCAAGTGATATACTACGGTGTACCAATTAATTCTAGTTGGTTTTAACAGAATCAGCACTAACTGCTAATGGCTTTTTTCCCCTGGTTTTTTGTGTGACAACGTAACCTCAGCGGAATGTTTCTCATGATCAACCAATCTTTCACTTTCAAGCTTATGCTCAATATTATGTGCTATGTCGATAAGCCTGCTACTTACCCTGTGCTCTCCCATCTGCATCTGACTTTTGTCTTTCTGTAGGTCTTGTACTGGGGTTTGAGGCAGCGGAGGCATCGATTTTGAACTTAAGTTACCACTGATATCTTTATCTACTTTCTTTGATACCAACTCATCTTCATCCTTCTTGAGTTGGTTACGCATCATACGCTTCTCATGACGTGAGAAGTAAATAGTACGTGGATTACGCTCTTGAGGAATTAGCGCATCTTTTGTATCATCTACAACTTCATAAAATTTTTCGGCTACACTCTTCGCTGCTTTTTTCAATGTAGATTCTACTGACTCTACTCTCTCTTTCGCTTTCTCTATACCTTCATAAGCTTTTTCTTTAGCCTTTCGGCTTATTTGGTCTAGAGCTGTCAATGATGTAGCATTTTTCTTCATCCTTTGATCTAGCAATACATTGCTACCTTCTACTGTAAACACATGGTTTTCACCATCCATGGTATGGCCAGTCCATTTAAGTTGTGTTGATGGAGATATTAGATATTCCTTCTCTTTGCCAAAATAAGATATTGCACTAATATCTTTCCCTTGAACATTTTTCAATATAATCTGATTTGGATAGGTTAGTTTGAATTCTTCAAGGTCTTCAAACGAAGAACTAGTAAAAGCTTTTTCCTGAGTAACATTGTTTTTTTTTACATTCTCAATCATTTGATCTATGCCGAAATCACCCTGACGCCTTGTAACAGTTGGTAAATCAATATCTGGAACCTTACTTAAAGCAGAAGAAGCAACAATCGTATGCATTAGCGCGCTTTTTACTGTCTCTTCCTGTAACTCCCCTAGTTTTTTTAAGTTTTGATAATCCTCTCTCATAAGACCATTAATTTTGGCATAATCAGGAGATGTGTACCTATAAATTGCTAAACATTCCCCATATGTTAATTCATTCAGATATTCTTTTTGTACAGGGGTAGCTCCATTAATTTTGCTTTTAAAACCAGCTTCAGTTAATATGGGCTTATTCCCTGGATTATCGTGAATAGCTGGTATCTTAGAATAGGTTTCAATTAGTGCTGGATCTATGTTTAGATGCGTTAAGTTTGCTTTGCTCAAAATATCAGTCAAATTCACTTTATCATTTGTTCCTTTCTGATAAAACAATTGACCGTTATCTAAAGTAATTTTTACAGATTTATCTTGCTTAGTGGAATCTTCAACTAAATCATTAAATATTTTTTCAAGCTCTATAGTAGCTTTATCTTTGTTTAAAGGACCAGAAGCATACTTAAACTTTTGTTTTTCTTTGTCTACCTTTGCAAAAGCTTCTGCATTTTCTTTACTTAATTCGTCAAATGATTTAGACATATGCTAACCATACTAAATAACTCTCATTCTACCATAGGCGCAGTAGCTTAATAAAATAAATATATAGTTAAGTATGAAGATCTTTATTAATATTACACATAAAGACCACTGTTTGAGAGTTCCCACAGGGCTACCGCATTAAAAAAGGTTGGCGTTTACGGAAATAAAAAACCGACGACTGTCATCCCAGAAATTAGACGAACAAGCGCTTTAGCGCTTATTTGCGAGTCTTATTATGTGGGATCCAGAAACACTATATACCATAACATAATTAATTAGTTTATGGTATATACTGCATGGATCCCAGATATTTTGCTAAAGCAAAATTCTGGGATGACATCGGTTGGAAGTTACTCAACCATTTTTTAAGGCAGTTACCCTGAGGGTTCCCCCACAAAACAACGAAATTGATGTATCACGCTATAACTTATTGCTTAGGACTTTTGTTATCTTGCTGAATCTTAACTTTGATTGACTCTTTGACTAATTTTTGATAGTGATCCCTCACCTTGCTCACAGAGTATTCCCCTTCATACCCACTACCAAGATTTGCAATCTTCTCTAAATAGAAATTTATTTGATCTATATCATCATCAGCAACAATATCACTCTTCTGATCTAGATCAAAATATGAGATAATTTCTGTTTTTGTTTTTGTAAAAAAACTGTAGAAATCCTTGATTTTCTTTACTATCTGCGGCAAGTCTTCAGGCTTGATTACAAGAAACGCAACTATACATATAACTAATAATTCAAATAATGACATATATAGTTTTTTTAGGTTGAGATATATGGTAAATCACATTGAACTTGGGTGCGTTAGCGTATTGTAGGTGTCATTCCATCACCCTCATTGTCTTATTTTCCTCGCGCTCCCTTGTCATTCCCGCGCAGGCGAGAATCCAGCTTAAATGCCACGGGTTTCTAGATCCCCGTTTTCACGGGGATGACAGCTATTTCACGAAGATAACATCTAAAATAGCACCTACCCCTACCGTAGCATTTACTCAGAACTATTTAAACTCATTTTTTAGGCTTAGCTTTTTTCTGATCTCTTCCATCATTATGGTCACGAGTATGATCGTGAGAAGTCTCAGGATTATTGATATGATCTTTCTTATGAACACGACTATAACCATCACGATCATAATCATGATCGTGTTTACAATTTTCATCATGCACATGATCATGAGAATGTTTGTGGGTATGGTCATCATGGGTATGTCCATGAGTATGAGTATATCCATCATGACTATGCTCATGAGAATGAACCTGATTGTCTTTTCCTAATAATTTTTCTAATTTAGCTTTATTATAAGGTTTTTCAGTCAGCTTTACTTCTTTCTCAAAAATTATTTTGACCGCTTTGTCTTCTAAAATAGGGCCTTTTAGAGATTCAAGAGCATTAGGATTTTTTACATAAAAATCAATAATCTCATTTTCTCTACCTGGGAAATTTCGTGCTTGATCCATAACTGCTTTTTGAACATCAGCTTTCTCAATCTCCACGTTTTGTAGTTTCACATATTCTGCAAGCATTAACCCAAGTTTCACTCTTCTTGACGCCAATTTTGTGAAATAAGCTTCTTTGTTTTCTTGTGATTTCGTTTTAAATTCTTCATCATCTATTTGCGGAGCTTGTTTTTCTAAAATACCAATCTCTCTATCAAGCAACACTTTTGGCACATCAAATTTCAATATAGTTTCTAGTTTATCGAAGAGCTCCATTTTCATCATTGTTTCAATTGGTTCTTCATAAACTTCGCGCATATTTTTTGCAATTTGCTCTCTCAATTTTTCTAAACTCTCAAAATTAAACTTCTTAGCAAATTCATCATCAAGCTTAGCTGGAGTTTCGTTATGAACTTCTAAAACTTTAACTTTAAATTCAGAAGGCTTTCCAGCAAGAGTTTTTTCGTGATACTCTTTAGGAAAGTCAACTTTTACAGAAACATCATCACCGCTCTTAGCTCCAATTAACTGCTCTTCAAATCCAGGTATAAATGCCCCACTACCAAGTACTAATTTATGAGCAGTTAATTTGCCGCCAGCAAATGCTTTCTCATCTACATATCCAACAGCATCTATAGTAACTTGGTCACCCTTTTTGGCTTTCGATTTACTAATCTTGTTATACTCTTTTGAAGCACCTATCAATTGCTCCATCTGCTCATCTATATCCTTATCTTTCAATTCTAGAACTGGCTTTTCAATAGAAATCTTTTTAAAATCAGGCATAGTGATCTCTGGAAGTAACTGGTATTTTAGAGTAAATTCCAGATCTTTGTTTTCTTCGTTTTTTATGTCATCAACTTCAGGATCACCAATAGCCCTTAAATTTTTATCTTTTGTAATATCACCAATCGCTTTGATAATTTTATTCCTTACAGCATCAGCTCTTAAAGAAATACCATATTTCTTCTTTAAAAAAGACGTTGGAACCTTACCAACACGGAAACCATCAATTTTTGCATCTTTAGCTAATTTAGCTAATTCCTTATCAACCTCAGAAGCAACTTCTTTTGAAGGGATAGTTACTCTAACATGCAAATCGGTATCGTCATTTTTTATTTCGGTAATCTTCATATTGAACCTAAAGCTTTAGTAAAAAATTGATATAAATAAAATTATAAATTTGGTACGGATGGAGGGACTTGAACCCCCACACCTTGCGGTACTAGAACCTAAATCTAGCGCGTCTACCAGTTCCGCCACACCCGCATTATGAATCCATTCTAGTTGCAAAATATCCAACTATTTTTGTAAGAATTCAACTAGAGAAGTATAATACACGTTATATAAGGTTTGTAAATCACTAATTTTGGTATGTTCATTAATTTTGTGAGCTTGGTCAAAGCTTAATCCAAATTCTACTATTTCTGAATATTTATGAATAAAACGCGCATCAGACGTTCCACCATTAGTGTCTATTTCTGGTGCAATATGGCACTGATTTTTTACAATATTAGCAAATTTTTTCATTTTTTCTGAATATTCCTGAACGAAAGATTCAGCTGATGATTCATACTGTAAATCAAATATCACGTCATGCTTTGCTATTGTTTCAAGCACGATACCAAATATGGTTTTAGCACTATGCCGATCGTTAAAACGAACATTAAATTTAAGCGTAGACTTCTCTGGAATAATGTTAACCACATCGTTCCCCACATCAAATGAAGTGATCTCTAAATTAGTTTTTTCAAAAAATTCAGAACCGTCATCAAAATTTATATTCATTAAATCCATGGCAACTTTTACTGAACTGGTAATTGGATTAGTCGCCGTATGCGGATATGCTACATGCCCCTGTTTACCCGTGACTGTTAGAATAAAATTAACACTACCACGACGACCTATAGCAATAGTATCACCAAAATGCGCTCTTGCCGTTGGCTCGCCAAGGATTGAAAAGTCAATTTTTTCTCCTTTTTGCTCTAAATATTCAAGCATTGGTTTTGTACCATATTTTGCACAACCTTCTTCGTCACTAGTTAGCAGAAAACTGATCGAACCGTTTTGTTCTTTATAATTTCTTAAATAATTTAAAGAAGCTACCATGGCACAAGCAATTGCTCCTTTCATATCAACAGTTCCCCGGCCGTATACCGTTTCTCCAACTACTTTTAATTCAAAAGGATCGTAATCCCACAAATTTTCATTCATTGGCGGCACAACATCTATGTGCCCAGCAAAACATATATTAGGTGAACTAGTACCATATCTTGCATATAAATTTACCGTTCTTTCTTCTTCTTTTTCTCCAAAAACCTGGATGTCACAAGAAAACCCAACACTACTCAATAACTTGGCAATATATTCTATTGACCCGCTACTTTGTGGTGTAACAGATTTAAAACTAACCAGTTTACCAAGAGTTTCTAAAACTTGCTCAATAGCCATATATAATTAATCCCTCAAAAGTTCATTTAGGCTTGTTTTTTCCCTGGTCTTTTTATCAACCTGCTTAACAATAACTGCGCAGTAAACCCCAGGTAAATCATTTCCTGCTGACGGAAGCACTCCAGATACAACCACTGAATACGCAGGAATTTTACCATAAATAATCTTACCGCTACTACGATCAACAATCTTTGTTGATGCACCAATAAAAACTCCTGTACTGATAACCGCCCCTTCCTCAATTATCATTCCTTCTACAATCTGTGACCCCGCTCCAACAAAACAATTATCCTCTATAATTACTGGTTTTGCTTGTAATGGTTCTAATACCCCTCCAATACCAACACCGCTAGAGATATGACAATTCCTACCAATATACGCGCATGAACCAACAGTGACGAAGCTATCTATCATCGTTGCATCACCAATATGAGCGCCAATATTAATAAAAGACGGCATGACTACAACATTCTTGCCTATATAAGCACCTTGGCGAATAAAAGCACCAGGTACAATCCGAAAACCACCCTTCTTAAACCCCTCTTCAGAAAAATTTAAAAAACGAGGATCTACCTTGTCATACCATTTTATACAATTTCCATCATAAAGTTTCATCTCAGATACTTTAAAGTTTAGCAGAATGGCTTTTTTTATCCACTCGTTAATTTGCCAATTGCCATTGTTTTTTTGACAAACAACTATTTTTCCGTCGCTAAGCTGCTGCATTATTTCATCAATAAGCTGTTTTGCATTTGTATA
>CAMCTQ010000020.1 GCA_945878545.1 Rickettsia typhi | reverse complement strand
GCCGAGAGTAAGATGTTCCCAGCAATTTTTAAACAAAAAAATAAATCTGGTGCACCAATAGGCTCCTTGTGTATAAGTACTATTGGAATAATTCCTATTTTGATAATGACTGCTAATGATAATTTAGCAAAACAAATTACCGAAATTATTGATATATCAGTAACTTCATTTATATTTGTCTATTTAATATGCTCGATTAGCTATTTAAAACTTTCAATAGAAAAAAAATTCAAAGCAACTAATATTCAATTATGCGTGGGAGCGATAGCTATATTATTTTGTAGTTGGATTCTATGGCAAACTTCTAGTAATGTTTTGCTAATAGCAACTATATTTACTATTAGTGGTTTTCCAATGTTTTTATATAATAAAAGGGCGTTGTCAAGTTAACTATATTGAGTTATGAGACAGAAGCTAAGGACAAATGGCATTTAGACGAGATGAATGCAAATTAATGGCGAAGTATTTACCCCTTTGGCGAGCTTGCTTGTTGTAGACTACACTGCAACAAACAAGGGGTTTTTTACGACCCTAATTCATTTAATTGACCCTTCTTCTTAGCGTCTTATCATTTTTGATTACGTATCTTGCTTCTTGCGGCTGCAACTCTTGCGATATTTCGCAACAGACCCAGTTATTTGTATACGGTGAGTATATTATGGAACCGCTACAAGATAATCTTTTTATAGAAAATTTAGCGATAAAAATGAGTTAACCTGTCCAATATTTTTGTAGTTCAAAAGAAAAGATTAAAATAATTTAATATTTAACTTGTGCGTTAATATATATTAATGTATATTAGTTTTTGTAATAACTAATGGCAACAGCACGTAACCTCATCAACATGAGTTTTTTTGGTGGTACTATAAATAAAGTATTTGAATTTGCCAAGCTGTACAAAAATAACAAACAATTAGGATGTACAAATGAAGAAATACCATTTACAAAGGTTCGACGACCCAAACACTGTTACAGCTGAACGAAAAGCACTAATATTAGAAACGGCAAGAGACATAATTAATCAATCACCTTCAATAGAAGAAATAAATAGCTCGGACTTTTTTAAATTCAACTTTCAAGGTTATACATTTTTAAAGCTTCCTGCTATTTCTTTTATATTAAACTCATTATCAGTGCACAATACCTATATTGTTAGTGATAATATAGATGGTTGCTTCTTCTTAGAAATGGCAATAAAATATATTTTGAACTCAGGACAAGATCGATATGATTTATTTTATAAAGATTGTGAAGGTCACGATAGATTAATCTCTTATACCATACAACCAGATGGTAAAAAATATTTTGTAATTACCGATTCGTTAGGTTTTGCTGCTCAAGAATATTCTTCTGTGAATAGTACCATTCTGAAGGTTATTAAAGATCAAGATATTACTCTTCTACCACCTCACACACACCTTCAACAAGATCGTACTAATTGTGGAATTTTTACACTTGATGCTTTAACACGTATTCAAACATCGCCTGAGTTGTTGCAAGCTATAATTGCAAGCAAAAACAAAGAGCTTCCTCTAGAAATGAGAAGTCTTGAGCAAGTTAGTACCCGTAATGGCGGCGTCTTTAATGGTAAAGCAGGCGAGCAAAAACTTGCTTATTTAAAGCAGTTGCCTGACATGTTCAGTAAAGTTCCTAATAAACTAGAGTTGTTATCTATACTTGACAAGTATGACCTGCCTTTCCTGTTCCAGGAAATCATAGGTACGTTTGTTGCTATTTTCAGTAATAAGCAAGATGATTATATAGAAGAAAGCGTAACTGATATAATAAAACTTATATCGGAATATATTGGAGATACATCTATGTTAATGTTAAATGATTTTTTTATAAAAGCAATAATACCCCTGACTGCAGAAGAGTTGAAAGAACAGATAGAAATGGTCGCCAATTTCACTCTAGATGAATCGGAAGATGAATCGAGCCAAGTTGCTGACGATTCTGTTGAATCACTAGGCGATTCTTCTGTTTATGAATGATTTTACTTAAAACGCCAGTTTAGTATCCGTTGTAAGCTCCTGGCTCCAAAATGGCTAATTGAGTAAACAAACCGTTATCACGAGCTGGTTATCTCCCGTCACCCGCGAGCGAATGCGAAGTGATCTTTTGCGAGAGATTGCCACGCTCACATGCTCGCTCGCAATGACGGTGGTGGTCGCTTCGCTCCTTCGCGGGTGACGGTTTTTAAGCCAATCCCTTACAACAGATGCGAGCTTTTTATCTTGCTTCTTGCGGCCGCAACTCTTGCGATCGGGACTCTGAAAGGAGAACAGGATATGTAATCAAGTCCAGCATTATGAAAAAAATCAATTGATTCTGGATCGCCAGCATGTTCACCACAAACACCAAAAGTTAGGTTTTTATTGGCCTTTTTACCTTTTTCAATTGCTGTATTAACTAAAAAACCTACACCTTCTTGATCTATACTTACAAAAGGGTCATGTTTGAATATTTTTTGCTCCATATAATCACCTAAAAACGAACCAGTATCATCCCTGGAAATACCAAATGTTGTTTGTGTGAGGTCATTAGTACCAAAGCTAAAGTAATCTACTAATGGTGAAATTTTATCAGCTGTTATAGCTGCCCTTGGCAATTCAATCATTGTACCAAGTTTTATATTGAATTTATGAGAATATTTTTCTTCTAGTTCTTTAATAATTTTAACTATCATATCTTTAATAATTTCCAGCTCCTTGACATCGCTAATTAAAGGAATCATTAATTCAAGATTAGTGCTTATTGTTTGCTCGGAATATAATGCCCACATTGCCTCTAATATAGCTTCTACTTGCATATTATATATTTCAGGATAGGAGATTCCAAGCCTGCAACCTCGATGTCCTAACATTGGATTAATTTCATGTAATACATGCAGACGATGGTCAATAACTGATTTTGACACTTCTAGAATTTTGGCTAAATTTTCTTTGTCTTGCTCTAGAGTTGGTAGGAATTCATGTAACGGTGGATCTAGTAATCTGATGTTTAGAGGCATAGACCTGAGAACTAAAAATAACTCTTTAAAATCAGCTATTTGCAAAGGTTTTAATTTTGCGATTGCTTTCATTCTATGTTCATAGTCCTGAGCAATTATCATTTCTCTAACTAAAGGAATTTTATCCGTATCAAAAAACATATGTTCAGTTCTGCAAAGTCCAATGCCTACTGCACCAAATTTAATAGCCATTTTTGCATCAATAGTTGTTTCAGCATTAGCCCTTACTTTTAGATCTTTTATTGAATCAGCCCATTTTAAAATAGTTGCAAACTCTGGGGAGAATTGTGGTTCAATAAGATTAACTGGACCAACAATAATTTTACCAGTTGAGCCATCTAAAGTGATAATATCACCTTGGTTGATTTTTTGTCCGCTACTAGTTGTAAAATATTTATCTTTTTCATTAACAGTGAGCCCCTTAACTCCGCAAACACATGGTCTACCCATTCCTCTTGCCACAACTGCTGCATGAGAAGTCATGCCTCCACGAGCAGTAATAATACCTTTTGCTACATGCATACCTTTTATGTCTTCAGGGCTTGTGTCATTGCGTACCAAGATTACTTTATGGTGATGAGAGAGCTCTTCAGCATCATATGGTGAAAAAACAACTATACCGGTAGCAGCACCAGGAGAAGCGGGGAGTCCGTGAGCTATAATTTCCAAGTTGGTAGAATAATCAATGCCGGTATGAAGTAGTTGGTTTAATGATTCAGGGTCTATTCTAAGCAATGCTTTTTCTTTGCTTATGATTCCCTCATCTACCATATCAACCGCAATTTTTACAGCAGCAGCAGCTGCTCTTTTGCCGTTTCTGGTTTGTAATATATAAAGTTTTTCCTCTTCTATGGTGAATTCAATATCTTGCATGTCACCATAATGACTTTCGAGCTTGGTACAAACCAGCGATAATTCATCAAAAGCTTTAGGCATTAATTCTTGCATCGAAGTACCATCGCTTGGTTCTTTTGCTAGTAGTGGCTGCGGTGTTCTAACTCCAGCTACAACATCTTCGCCTTGAGCATTTATCAAGAACTCACCGAATATTTTTTTCTCGCCATTTGCAGGTGATCTAGTAAAGACCACTCCAGTAGCTGAGTTATTCCCTTTATTACCAAAAACCATCGATTGGATATTAACAGCGGTGCCTAGAATATCTTGATCACTAATATTATTAATTTTTCTATAATGTATTGCTCTTGGACTCATCCAGGATTTTAGAACAGCTTCAATGGCATTTTTAAGTTGCTCGGTTGGGTTAGTTTCAAACTCTTTGCTCGTGGATTTATGAATTATTTTTTTGTAATCATGAATTACTAATTTTAATATATCAGTAGTGACTTCAGTATCGCTACTGATATTATGATTAATTTTATGGTTATCATAAGTATCTTCAAAAATATAACTCGAAATTTCTAGTACTACAGATCCGTACATTTCGATAAATCTCCGATAGCTATCGTAAGCAAAGCGGGGGTTATCTGTTATTTTAGCTAGCTTTTCTACAACATCGTCATTCATTCCTAAATTTAAGATTGTGTCCATCATTCCTGGCATTGATATTTTGGCGCCAGAACGTACAGAGAGTAGTAATGGATTTTTGGTAGAACCAAAAATTTTTCCAGTATCATGTTCCAATTTTTTAACGGCTTGAAAGAGTTGCTTTTCAAAATCATCTGTCAGTTTGTTAGCGTGAGTGTAATAGTATGAACATATATCCGTTGCAATTGTAAAGCCTGGCGGAATTGGCAAACCAAGATTAGACATCTCAGCGAGGTTAGCTCCTTTGCCCCCAAGCTTATCTTTCATAGTAGCATTACCTTCATTATTTTGGCAGCCAAAATGGTATATGAGTTTATTCATAAGAAATTTCTAAATGGAGTATAAAGATTATGAAGATTATATAACCTAGGAACTATTTTTTTTCAATGAAAATAGATGATTACAGTCATTTAAAAATTATCTATTTTTCTATATTTGTAATAAGGCAAGAACTGTTGTAGATCTTGGTCAGTGATTTGATAAAAAATTACATGACAAATTTTTCATTGTAACTGCTATTATAAATTCTAAATTGTCTAGACCTCAGTGGTTAATTGATGATACAATCATGGAATAGGTGCATTGATTAGGTTAAATGATATGTCAAAAGATGTTATAAAGACAAATGTAAAAAATGCCGATTTTAAGGTGGAAGCTTGCAAAAATGGTAAAAAGTTAATTATTTTACTAAAAACTGGGCATTTTGAAGAGGCAGAGAAACTATCCTGGCAAAGAATTGACACTAGTTGTGTTGATGAGGATGGTAATAGTGCCTTGCATTTGGCTACAAAATTTAAACAAACAAACATAGTTAGCGCTCTTTTGTTATCTGGAGCCGATAGTTATTTAAAAAATAAAGCAGGCCTGACGTCGTTAGATTTTGCAAAAAAACATTCTGAAATCATGGACTTAATATTATGTGACAGAAAGTTTCCAGGTAATCTTGATAAAGGTGACAAGGAATTTGAAGAAGAATCTTCGTCATCTTTTTTTGCAAAATTCAACTTTGGCTTTTCTGTGTCTGTTTTGGGTGCGCAAGATAATAGTGAATATCTTCCTCTAGAGGAGGAGGAATAGATAGAAATTCACAGAAAATGTTAATTCGTTGCTAAACCCTAAGGATTTACTTCATATTGCTAAAGATAAAAATATTAGTATTATTCAAGTTACTTGATTAATGCTGATTGTCATATTTAGTCGTAACTAGCGCAAATGAATAATATACTAAAAACTTATGCAAAAATCTGTCCTTGGAAAAATTTGGCATCCTGTAAGCATTGAAGAAGATATGGTAGCTAGTATTTCTAGGGATCTTCAAATTAGTGATTTTTTGGCAAGGCTAGTTTCAACTAGAGTATCTTCCTCACAAGAGGCTTTCAATTTTCTTGACCCTAAAATAAAGACATTATTACCTGATCCATTTCATTTGCTTGATATGCAAAAAGGAGTAGAGCGAGTTATAAAAGCAATAAAGAATAAAGAAAAAATTTGTATATTTGCTGACTATGACGTGGATGGAGCTACTTCTTCAGCTTTATTAAAAAATGTCTTGAGAGAACTAGAAATAGAGGCGGAAATTTATGTTCCAGATCGAATAGAAGAAGGATATGGACCAACTACCGCTGCTATGCAGAAAATAAAAGATACTGGGACTAAACTGCTTATTACAGTTGATTGTGGATCAGTGGCATTTGAGGCTTTATTGCACGCTTCCGAGATAGGACTTGATGTTATAGTTATTGACCACCACATTAGTTTAGATAAATTACCCAAAGCTATTGCTGTAATCAATCCTAATAGGATCGACGAAACAAGTGATTATAAAAATCTTGCTGCAGTCGGCGTTTCTTTTTTATTTGCGGTTGCTTTTTGTTCTACACTTAAAAAAGAAGGTTTTTTTGAAGATAATGCTATTAGACATCCAGATTTAATAAAACAACTGGATATTGTTGCTCTTGGAACAGTCTGTGATGTAATGATACTTACTGGATTAAATAGAGCCTTTGTTAAGCAAGGATTGAAGGTTGCTAAAAGTAGAACAAACATAGGATATGCTACTTTATGTGACGTGGCTGAGTTACAAGAAGCTATTAATTGTTATCATCTTGGTTTTGTACTTGGTCCCAGGATTAATGCTGGGGGTAGGGTAGGAACATCTTCTTTAGGGGCAGCTCTTCTTTCCACTAAAAATTCTCAGAGGGCACGAGAATTATCCGAGGAACTCAGCATACATAATAATAATCGAAAACTAATAGAGCTTACTATTTTAGAAGAAGCCCATAAAGCTGCCAAGTTACAAGCTAAAAATGCGGTGATTTTTGTTAGCGGTAAAGGTTGGCATCCAGGCGTAATAGGAATTGTAGCTGGAAGATTGAAAGAGACATATAATAGACCAGTAGCGGTAATTGCTGTCAACGATTCAATAGGGAAGGGGTCATGTAGATCGATAAAAGGATGTGACTTTGGTTCTGCTTTAATGGAAGCTAGTTTAAATGATATATTAATAGCTGGTGGAGGTCATGCTATGGCCGCTGGATTTACTGTTGAAGAAATAAAATTACCTGTATTACAAGAGTTTCTAGAAAATAGGTTTGAAGCTATATTAAAGAATTCTACTTCTCATTTAGAAGAATTTTATGATCTGGATTTAATTTCTAGTGCTGTGAATGATGATTTAATAGAGGAAATCAATAAGTTAGAGCCATTTGGTAATGGTAATCCATCGCCAGTTTTTAAATTTAATAATCTATTCGTATTAAAAGCTGATGTTGTTGGAGGTAACCATATTAAGGTGCAGTTTGCTCCAACTAGAGATTCGCACTCTTCTAAGCCTTTAAATGCTATTGCATTTAATTCTGTAAATACGGTTCTTGCAGATGTGATTTTATCGCGAAAGCCTTATGATTTATCAGTAATTGGTAGTTTAAAAGCAAATAATTGGCAAAACAGACAAACTGTGCAACTACAAATAAGAGATTTGATAATAATATAATCTGAGCTATGATTAAGAGATTAGTAGGTTTATTAGTTATGTTGTCATTTCTGCGCGACCACCGATGTCATTCCCGCGTATAGGCGGGAATCCAGAAATAATGAGCCTGGATCCCCTTTCCGAGGAGATGACAAAGGAACGAGGGGATGACATATAAAATTATATGCTAATTCTACCCCTTGTCTTATAGTCCAGGTTATTTAGAATATATTAGTAACGTACAAAATTATTCTTTTAAAAAACCCCACTTTATCAATCGATTCTTTAGCAACAAGGGGTATTTCTTGAACTTCTTTGTCAATAGTTATAATCATTTTTCCTATAACAGTACCAGCATTTAAAGGAGCAGAAATAGAAGATGGAATATCCTTTTGTATATCTATATTATTTTTTTGATCTGACCGTAGAACAAGCCCTAATACATCTTGAGTTACTTCCAACTGAACTTTGTCTTTAACTCCAAGCCATACAGGTGCCTCCCCGATTATATCACCTTTAGAATAAAATTTCTTAATAATAAAATTTTGCTTTAACCAGTAGACAATCTTTAAAGCTTCATTAGCTCTCTCTTTCATGGAGCTAAGACCATTAATAACCATTATATAACGTCTATTATTATCAATAAAAGACGCAACTATACCGTATCCCCCATCATCTGTATAACCAGTTTTAACACCATCGCACCCTATGTCTTTGTATAATAAAGGATTACGGTTCCCTTGAGTGATAAGATTGCCTTTTTGATCTTTGCCAAAAGTAAAATTCTTCTCGCTGTATATAGAATAAAATTCAGGATGTGTTGTTATTAGTAATCTAGCAAGAAGGGCTAAATCATAAGCTGTACTATAATGGTTTTCTGCTGGCCAGCCGTTGGAATTAACAAAATGTGTATTGTTCATTCCTATTTCTTGCGCTTTAGCATTCATGGCATCCACAAAATTTTCTTCGCTGCCATATAAACCTTCTGCTGCTACAATACAGGCATCATTGCCAGATTGGATTATAATACCACGTAAAATATCATCAAGTCGTACTTTTTCACCAAGAGGCATAAATGATTTTGACCCTCCCGTTCTCCAGGCCTTCTCGCTAACTATAAATTCAGAAGCTGGTGAAACTTCCTCTTTTTTGAGTTTCTCTTCAATTAGGTAGGATGTCATGATTTTTGTCATAGAAGAAGGTGGCATTTGTTCATGGGCATTTTTTTCCAACAGAATCTTACCTGTAGAATAATCCATAACTATTATCTGTTTTGCTTTAAGGGGGATTGCGGTAGTACCAAGATAACGGATAATATTACTTTCCTCTTCTCCGGGGATTTCTTTTATTTTACCGAGTGATATTTCACTAGCAGAAGCATATTGAGTTATAAATATACAGAAGAAAATAGAATATAATAAAAAAATGGTTTTACAAATAATTTGCATATTATTTCCTGGGTTCTGAAATTTATTCTAGGTAAGGATAACAAAGATTCTAAATACTTCAACTAATAAAACTAGGTGATATCTAATTAGCTTGGTAGATGAGTAGATGAAGTATTTCTTGATTATCAAACTAATTTTTACTATCATGGACCTCAATTAAATATTCTTGGTTAAGGGATGTTAAAAACTGGAAGCCAAACCTTTGAAGCTTATGAGAAGGACCGTTCATACGAACAAGAAAGTAGCTTTTTGTTTTCAGAGAAAGAACGTAAAGTATATAATAAGTGGCGGGTGCGCATACTGCTTTCGGTGATTCTTGGATATGCCACGTTTTATTTATGTCGTCAAAATTTTTCCATGATTATGCCAGCTTTTATGGAAGAGTTTGGCTATACAAAAACACAGTTAGGTTTTGTGTTGACTATCGCTTCTGTAGTCTACGGAATTGGGAAATTCGTGAACGGGTATTTTAGTGATAAATCTAATGCCAGATATTTTATGCCGCTCGGGCTTTTTTGCTCAGCTCTGACTACATTTCTCTTGGGTTTTTCTGAAAGTTTAATTTTTTTAGGTACATTTTGGATTATTAATAATTGGTTTCAATCCATGGGGTGGCCACCAGTGGCTAGAATGTTAACACACTGGTTTGCACCAAAGGAACTTGGAGCAAAATGGGCTTATGCAGCTGCGTCCCATCAGGTGGGTGGGGCTATTACTTTGGTGTTTACTGGTTATTTAGTCTCAGATTTCGGTTGGAGAGTAGCTTTTTTTATACCGGCTGTAATTGCGCTTTTGGTTTCTTATATTTTGTTTAACAGACTTAGAGAGTCACCTAAAGAGCTTGGATTTCGGCCAGTAGAGCTATATAAAGCTCAAAAAATTAGTAAAAAGGATGGCGAGCGAGATACTTTAACCACTGTTGAGATTATCAAGAAAGTCTTTCTTAGTAGAAATATGTGGTATATCTGTTTTGCTAATATGTGTCTTTATATCGTAAGACTAGGCGTTATATTTTGGGCCCCATTGTTTTTGAAGGAATTTAAAAATATGGCAATTAGTGAAGCGGGGTGGCATGTTGCAGCGTATGAGCTTGCTGGATTATTCGGAGGGATTTCTGCTGGGTTGGTATCTGATAAAATATTTCGTGGACAAAGAGGGCCAGTTGGGATGGTTTTTATGATAGCTCTTGCCTGTACCCTTTGTATATTTTGGCAAATACCAGCAGATTATATGCTTTTGAATGGATTGCTGATGATTTTGATGGGGTTCTGTGTATATGGTCCACAAATATTAGCTGGTGTTGCTTCGGCAGATTTTGCATCAAAAAAGGCTATTGGTACGGCAAATGGTTTAGTAGGTACAATGGGTTACATTGGGTCCGGGATTTCTGGCGTTTGTGTAGGAATGATTTCTGATAATTGGGGGTGGAGTGCAGTGTTTATGTTTTTTATCATTGCTTCCCTGTTTGGAGCTCTGTTTTTTTACTTAACATGGGAGAGGAAGGCGAGCTCCTAAAACATTTCCTATTTTTAATGATCCAAACAGATCTTATAGGTCGCGGCTGTGTCTCATCTAGCAATTAGCCAAGTGCGGGACGAAATCGGAACTATCTATATCTAAGTTAATAAAGGCATTAAGCCATTTAGAACTAGCATCGGTTCCAAAAATAAGATCTTTATCTGGTTCTGCTACTATCCATAAATTGTTCTGAATTTCAAATTCTATCTGACCAGCGTTCCAGCCTGTATATCCAATTGTAAACATATTAAGTTTTGGACCTGCGCCAGTTGTTATATCTTTTAGAATTTCGATATTTGAACTAACAGCTAAATCTGAATTTTCTGGTTTAAATAAAAGGTTTTTACCATATTCAGCAGAGTGCAGAAAAAATCCTCTTTCAAGCTCTAGAGGTCCTCCAACATGAATTTCTAAATTTAATAAACTAAGATCAATATTAGGTTCTGTTTTTTTTAGTAAACTACTTATAGAAGTGCCATTATTAATGGGACGATTAACAATAAATCCAACAGCTCCATCATTACTATGATGTACGACGTAAATCAAAGACTGATGGAATATATTACCTTCCATGGTATAGGGACTGGCTATGAGAATTTTACCAGTTAAATTAGAAAACTCTTGTCCGAGCATATAAATATTTTCAGATTATTATTCGATACTATATAGTAATTATTTGAAATATTTCAAGAGCTATTCCAATGATTCATAGACGAGTAATATTGATATTAGTTTATTTTTTTCTCCATGTGATTGAAGCAGAAGCGCAAAATAATGAGCCAAAATTTACCTTAAAAAATAGTTTTAATAAATTAACTTTAGAATTGGAAATACCTAAAAATCATATTATTTATTGGATTTACCCAGGGGAAACGGGATTACCAACTAAGGTTGAATTAAAACAATCTAGGAATTTAAAGAATTATAAGCTGCTCTGGCCCGATCCCTTGTTAAAAACATCGGCAATAGGAGAGAAAATACATTTTTATGAAAATCATCTCGAAGTACCATTGCTTCTTGAAGCGCAAGATCCCGAAAAAAACATAGAACTAGAATTTGATATAGAGTATGTATTATGTAGTACTCTGTGTGAACTGAAGCAAGAGCATCTGTCCAAAATAATTCATACCAATGATATTGCCTCTAGCTCTGAAGGCTGGAGCAAAATTATTCCAGAAAGTGCTGATATTTTATGGATTTTATTACTTGCAATTCTGGGAGGTTTTGTTTTAAATTTTATGCCTTGTGTCTTGCCAGTATTGTCATTAAAAATTATAAATTTTGTAAGACACCCTGATTTAGACGGTAAAAGAGCTTCGTTGTTTACAATAGCTGGGATACTAACTAGTTTTTGGATAATAGCTTTTATAGCAATTGCATTTAAAAATGTTGGTAAGCATTTTAGTTTAGGATTAAATTTCCAAGAGCCAGTTTTTGTAATTGTTCTAACTTTAATCATTACTTTCTTTGTTAGTGTCTCACTGGATCGAGTGCTATTTCAGTTCCCGAATTCAATCAATAATTTCTTATTGAACATTAAATTTCGTGGCAGGTATATTGAGTACTATTTTAGCGGGATTCTTGCTACTGTATTATCTACGCCTTGTACAGCGCCATTCCTCGGTAGTGCTTTGTTTTTAAGTTTTCAGCAAAGTAATATATATATATTTCTTACATTCACTTTTGTCGCTATAGGTTTTTCTGTTCCGTATATATTTTTATTAATATGGCCAAATACTCTAAAACTTTTACCAAAATCTGGTAGATGGATGAATAATTTAAAATTAATATTAGCCACTTTATTAGTAGGCACGATATTCTGGCTGCTTTTGGTACTAGAAGCAGAGCTAGGTACGAGGGCTGCAGTAGAGTTGCTTCTTCTTTTATTGTTGATTAAATTTGTTTTAGAAAACAATGGTTATATTTTAAAATATGGAGTAGTTAAATTAAGTATCCTTTCTATGTTATTGATATTTAGCTTTTTATTGCCTAGATACAGTAATATTCAGGATCAGCAACACCGATTAAAGCTTGATAATTTATGGCAAAGATTTGAGCCTGAACAGATTGACTTGCTAGTCAAGAATGGAAAAGTAGTTTTTGTTGATATTACAGCTGATTGGTGTGTTACGTGCAAATATAACAAATATTTTATATTTTCTAGAGATAGGGTAATAAAAGCATTATCTAATAGTCAAATAGTGGCTATGCGTGGTGATTTTACTAGTTATGACTCTAAAATACATGATTTTCTGGTTAAAAGGAAAATACAAGGCATTCCTTATAATGTAATATTTAGCCTAAAATCACCAAGCGGTATAGAGCTCCCTGTTCTCTTGTCAGCAGAGGAAATTGAAGAGGCTATAGAACAAGCGAGGTAAGTTTCCTAAGCTTAATCTATAGAACAAAATAGATCTATCTTTTAAAGAAAAAATCTTTATACTGACCTCTTAAAGAGGAATTTTTGAAATATATTAGTTCAAATTATGAGTAAAATTACCTTTCAAAATCAACAAATACTTGACGAAAAAAGAAGTCAGGCTCGTATTGGCGGCGGAGCCGCTCGTATTCTGCAGCAGCATCAAAAAGGCAAACTAACAGCAAGAGAACGTATCGAAGTACTACTAGATCCCGATAGCTTTCAAGAAACAGGCATGTTTGTTGAGCATCGCTGCGATAATTTTGATATGAAAGATAAAAAATTTGCTGGGGATGGTGTTGTCACTGGCCATGGAACCATTAATGGGCGTTTGATATTTGTATATAGTCAAGACTTTACTGTGTTCGGAGGTTCGCTGGGCGAATATCATGCAAAAAAAATCTGTAATTTAATCGACGCAGCTTTAGAAGTTGGCGCTCCTGTAATTGGGATCAATGACTCTGGGGGAGCTAGGATACAAGAAGGGGTTGATTCACTCGGTGGATATGGAGAATTATTTCAGCGTAATGTCCTTGCTTCTGGTGTCATACCAC
>CAMCTQ010000019.1 GCA_945878545.1 Rickettsia typhi | reverse complement strand
AGTTTGAATATATTTTATTATCTGCTTATTTATATTAGATTGCTTGTATAACCTCATTCCAAATGGTAATTTTATCGTCAAAGTCTCCTTGTTCCTCAAGGAGACTAAATACTCCATTAAGGTACTTATATTTACGTTTGCTTTGTTATTTACTACGATCTGCTTTAATTTTAACGCATATTCATATTCAGCTAATTCAAAGTATCAGGTACCTGGGAAATGGAAGGAATTATCTTCTGTTTTGGAATCTAGAGTAGGACAATCAGGGAGGAAGATGAAACTTACTCAGTCAGCTGCTACAGAATTTGTTCAATATCTTTTTGATATTGACGTAGAACTCTCAAATCTCATTGAGCTCCAAAAAATATTACCCAAAACAACGGTTGAGCTTATAATGAGTACCAAGCTTAGAGGTGTAAGTTTGGAGGAAGCGGAACGAATGGCTTTATACCTTAGAAATATAACTCTAATTTACCATTTTAAAAATCCTCAAGCTTTTGATGAAAATACGTCTCATATAATTGGTCGTGACTGGCATGAAATTGATTATTCTGGAGAGCCAATGACTTGGCAAAAGCAAAAGGATAAGTATACACCTATAGGTGTCAAAAATTTCAAAACATTGGAATCGCTAAAAAACTTTATACCTTATGAACTAAATTTGCCTTATTCTCGTAAGTTATATCATTCACAAAATCCAAAAGCTATTAGGGACATTCTAGAGTTTAATGCAAATCTATGATATTTTATGGATCCCGCGGCCTAAGCCGCGGGATAACAATTAGGACTTTTTATGTTTTAAATTAGTGCTAATCAAATAAACCATTGCAGCTCCTAAAATTGAACAGGCAGGAATTATACTAAGAGCATATTGATAAACTTCAAGATCGTAGACTTTAAGCCCTTGGCTAGTAATGGTTCCAGTCCAAAAAATATCCATTAATTGACCTATACTAGTATGAAAAAATGAACCACCAAGCATATTAATGCAATTTAGGAAAGCTATTGTAACTCCTAGATGTTTAGGTGGAACAAGACGGGAACCAGCTGCAAAAATAATTACTTGATAACAACACATGATACCAATTGCAAAAAACAAACAGGAAAGCATTAAATGATTATATGTTTGGTTTAAGAGTAATACCAGGAACGCCAAAGCCATACCAAATCCGCATAGAGCAATAACTAAATAGTTTCCAATTTTTTTACTGAAAAAGGCTAGCAATGGGCCACCGAATATCATGCCAAGGAAGATAAAGGAAGTAAGAGATGCTGCATCGCATTTGCTTAAATTATAAGCTTTCATAAGATATCCTATTCCCCACACATCAGCAAACCCTTCTAAAGAGCCGACCATCAGCAAGTTAGAGAATGCTAACCACCAGATTATGGGAGATGAAAGAATGGTGGTGAAATTTATTATTTTAAATTGCTCTTCTTGGAGGGGCTCTATTGCCTTAGGGGTACGTAACACGAAATAAGTGCTGAAGCCAATAATTATAGATATAATGGCAAGTGTTATTGCCACATTGTGCCAACTATATGTTTCTATCAACAAACTCACGGGTTTCCCCCCATAAATTGCTCCCATTAGACCAAAGGTAAAGGAAAAGCCGACCATTTTAGCATATTGATCTTTTGGAAACCATTCGGATAATACTTTTGAGGTGCCTAAAAACCCTACTGCTGATCCAGCCCCTATTAAAAATCTACTAAATATTGCTAAATAAAAATTAGTTGTATATGTAAACATTAATGTAGCCAAGCCACATAAAACAGCAAAAATAAAAACAACATATCTTGCGCCGAAACGGTCAAGTAAAATAGCTACTGGAATTTGCATTCCAGAGTAACCATAATAATAAAATGCTGCGAGCATACCAAACTGACTGGCATCTATAGAAAATTGTTCCATAATTTGATGCATCATCAATCCTGGCCAAAGACGTAAAATAAATTGATAAGCAAAAAACAATAGCGGGAAAAGCCACATAAGAAATGGCAAATATTTATGTTGTGGAGTAAGCATATACAGCCTCAGCAATTTAAGGATTTGTAGAATTAAAGTTTTTGGTAATAAAAATGGGTGTGAAAATATGTGCGGCCTTAGCCGATAATGATGAAAGAAATAATAGTAATGATAAAATTACTGTAAGACATTGTACTAATTAATATTGAAAAACGAAGCCTTATTGTAATACAAATCTTTTTTAAGGTCAATAGTATTTGTTATATGTATATATTGAACCTATACAAGAGAAAAAAATACTTGCGCCTTAATATTTTTTCGAATAATATTGCCGCTCAAGTTTGTGCCCGCGTGATGGAATGGTAGACATAATAGACTTAAAATCTGTGGAGCCTAGCTCGTGCCGGTTCAAGTCCGGCCGCGGGTACCAAATCTTGAGTAAGACATCTTGATAATATCTAATAATACTCGCATCGATTTAATAAATAATATAATAAATAGTCCTAAAATATTAACTCAAGTAAAAAGTATTTTTTGCTCTGTAAAATAACTTTTTTCACAGTAGACTAAGTAGTTTCTTAATATTACAATTGTGACAAGATTCCATTTATAAACTTCTCAAATAAAATGATTAAATTTGCTGATAAATTTGTTCACTTTCGTACGCAAAGCTCATATTCGATGCTTGAGAGTGCAATAAAAATTGAAGATCTTGTAGTTCTTACAAAAAAACACGGAATGAGCGCCGTTTGTTTGTCGGACAGGGGGAATTTATTTGGATCATTAGAGTTTTCTTTAGCAGCAAGTAGTTCTGGTATTCAACCTATTTGTGGGGCAATTTTAAATATTTCTTTTAGTCACAAAAAATCACAGCAAGATTTTGCTGAAGTTCTAGTAATCGCTAAGGACACAGCTGGCTATAAAAATCTACTAAAATTAGTCAGCTATACCTTCATTAAAAATGATCGAGCCATTTGCAATCATATCAGCTTTGATGATTTAAAAGAGTATAATGATGGTCTTATAATCTTGTCAGCTTATACAAAAGGAACGGTAGGTAAATTACTACTAGCTGGATCCTATGCTGAAGCGACAAAAGAAGCCAAAAAACTGATATCAATTTTTGGTAATAGGTTTTATTTTGAAATAATGCGTCATAATTTAGCTGACGAAAAACAAATAGAGCCAGAGTACCTAAAGATAGCAAACGACCTGTCGATTCCATTAATTGCAACGAACCAGGTTTTGTTTAGTGATATAAAAATGCACGATGCGCACGATATATTACTATGCATTTCCCAAGGGGTCGTAAAAGATGAACAAAGCAGAACTAGGGTAAGCAATCAGTGTTATTTTAAAAGTGCTGATGAAATGATAGAATTATTTTCTGATTTACCTGAGGCAATTGAAAATAGTATACATTTAGTGAAAAGAATCTATGCAATGGCGGAGGCTAAAGAACCAGCGTTGCCAAATTTCACTGATGGTAGCATTTCCGAAGAAGATCTTATTAGATCTGAATCTCAAAAAGGATTAGAGAAAAAATTAGCACTTAAATTTGCCTTAGATAATACATCAAAAACAGAAGAGTCTATAATCCGTGCAGAATATTTCGCTCGCCTTGAATACGAGCTAGAAATTATTTGTAAAATGAATTTTCAAGGATATTTTTTGATAGTATCTGACTTTATTCGTTGGAGCAAAGAAAATGGCATCGCAGTTGGGCCTGGTCGCGGTTCTGGTGCTGGATCTATAATCGCTTGGTGTTTGCAAATTACTGATCTTGATCCAATAAAATTTGGATTGCTTTTTGAGCGTTTCTTAAATCCTGAGCGTGTTTCAATGCCTGATTTTGATATCGATTTTTGTCAAGAAAGGCGTGAGGAAGTAATATCCTACGTTAGGCAGAAATATGGGGAAGGGAGAGTTGGTCAGATTATTACATTTGGTAAGCTACAAGCTAAGGCTGTTATTAAAGATGTATCTAGAGTTTTGGGTCTTAGTTATACCATAGCTGACTACCTTACTGAGCTTGTACCTTTTAATGCTGTAAATCCTGTTACTTTGAGCCAGGCTATTAATGAAGTTGCAGAACTACGAGATGCAGCGAAAGGTAGCGGCTTATACAACTTAAATGGGGACAATGAATTAATAAAACAAGTTTTGGAAGCGGCCCTAGTTTTAGAAGGATTGCATCGTCACTCCTCAACACATGCTGCTGGTATTGTGATTGCCAACGAGAATATGATAGAGAGCGTACCATTATGTAGAGATAATAATTCTGATATGCTAATTGTGCAATATTCAATGAAATATTGTGAACTATCTGGGCTTATTAAATTTGATTTTCTGGGTTTGCAAACGCTTACAGTTATTACTAAGTGTCTTGATCTACTTAAACAACAGGGCATTGATATTGATCTAGACAAATTAACTTTTGATGATAAAAAAACTTTTGAAATGTTATCAAAAGGAATCGGCACCGGAGTATTCCAGTTTGAAAGCGTGGGTATGAAAAGCACTCTTCGGAAACTCAGGCCCGATAATATTGGAGATATTATTGCTCTTGGTGCTCTTTATAGGCCAGGCCCTATGGATAATATTCCAGCATTCATAGCGTGTAAACATGGACAACAAGAAGCTGATTATTTGCACCCCCTACTTATGCCGATTTTGCAATCAACTTATGGCGTTATTATTTACCAAGAGCAGGTGTTAGAAATAGCTCGTAAATTATCAGGATATAGTTTGGGTTCTGCTGATTTACTGAGGCGTGCTATGGGTAAAAAAGTAAAAAGCGAGATGGATGCGCAAGAAGAGATTTTTGTTAGCGGTGCAATAAAAAATAATGTTCCAGCAGACCAAGCTAGATCAATATTTGCAAAGGTAGCCAAATTTGCTGGTTACGGGTTTAACAAAGCTCACGCTTCGGCATACGGAGTTATTTCGTACCAAACTGCTTTTTTAAAGGCTAATTTCCCTACGGAGTTCTTAGTAGCTGCAATGAACTTGGATATTGATAATAGTGATAAGATCAATATTTTTCTTCAAGAAGCAAAAATATTTGATATTAAAATTATACCTCCTTCTATAAACGAGTCGCATGGGTATTTTAGAATAAAGAAAAACAAGGATGATTCTAGGTCAATTATATTTGCTCTCGGGGCTATTAAAGGTGTTACAGTTAGTTTTGGTCAAGAAGTTGCTGAGATAAGAGAGGAAAAAGGAGAATTTAAAAGTATAATTGATTTTATTGAACGAATTCCTCCGAAATT
Organism: Rickettsia typhi; assembly: GCA_945878545.1. Taxonomy (GTDB): domain Bacteria; phylum Pseudomonadota; class Alphaproteobacteria; order Rickettsiales; family Rickettsiaceae; genus Megaera; species Megaera typhi_A. Next base: position 8,433 of record CAMCTQ010000019.1, on the reverse strand, counting down.
GATTAATCGAAAATTGCTAGAAAACATTATTAAAGCAGGATGTTTTGATTCTCTTCATTTGAATAGAAATACTTTGTTGCTGAGTGTTCAAAAGTTAATGGCATATAGTCTTTCATATCATACTGAAAAGAAATCTAGTCAATTTAGTTTAATTAAAGTGAGTCAAGCTAGTGATGAGGTTTTGCTTAGTAATAAGGAAGAATTAGATGAGAAAGAATTAGCTTACCATGAATTTGAGGTAATGGGGCTATTCCTTGAAAAACACCCATTATCTGTATATGCCCCAATATTTGAAACATATGGTATAAAGAATTCAGTTTATGTAAAAAATGATCTTGTCGAGGGGGCGTATCTGCTAAAACTTGCTGGTGTTATTATTAAAAAAGACACTAGAATGTCACAACGCGGTAGGTTTGTGACGATAATGCTATCTGACCCTTTCGGCATAATAGAAGTTACAATATTTAATGAAGAGATAATGCGTGATTACGCTCATCTGATAAGTATCAAAGCATCTATAGTTGTTACTTGTGATGTTTTAATTGATAAGGGGGGGGCAAGGATTACAGCTAGAAGTTTTGCTTCTATAGAAGATATTCTCAAAAATGTAACGCACGATCTTAAGCTATTCCCAAAAAACAAAAAGGATCTGATAAAATTAATAAATATTTTGGATAATAAGAAAAATTCTGAAAAATCAAATAGTTTAATATCGATTTTTTGCACTATGGAAGACGGGTTTATAGCAAAAATTTCTTTGCCGGAAAGATTTTATTTTGATAGCACAGATGTGTTGCAATTGGAATCATTTAAATAATCAGCTTGTTTGGGTGTATCTAGTTTTTAGGAATTTTGAAGATATACCGTAAAATAACGCCCTGAAAGTGATGATCATAGGCAAGAAAAATATATTTCCAGTATTCAAACTTTATAAAACCTTATCAATATTGGGTTGATTTGTAGTATTATATATTCAAGCAAAAGTTACTCAAGAATTTTATTAGGTTTGATTTGATGGCAAAGTCCCAGGAAGATATACATAGAGAGCGTCTTGATAAGTTAAAGATTGAAAAAGATCGTGCGTTAATTGTTGTACCAGATGTTGAGGTCAGCAGAGACAAGGAAGCCATTGTCGTAGATAAAGGATCTAAAGGAGCTGCTTGGAAAGGGCAAAGACTTCGTGCTCAATCACCAGAAGTTGAACAGCAACAAGAACAGCAGCAAGAGCAACAACAAGAACAGCAGCAAAATAAGGTTAACGTAAATGTTTCAGCTGAAAATCTTGTCACTTATAAACAAGCTAAAGAAGCTATAGCAAAAAACCTTTTGAAAAATAGTTTGATGCTCGAAGATGGTCTTAGTGAGGAACAAGCGACAAAATACGTAGAAGATCTTAGTAAGGCTAAGGAAAAAATAGAAGATAGGGTAATAAAAACCACTTATTTTAAAAGTAAATTTTCGGGTCTAAATGAAGTTCAGATAGAGGAATTAGTTAATGAATCAAGTAGTAAAGAAAAATTTACAGCCTATATACAAAGTAAAAATATTGTTGCAGACAAAGGAATATGGGAAGAATTAGAACGAGACTATGATGTTATCAGGGAGAAACAAAGTTATAACATAAATAAAGCTCTTAAAAACCAATTACCTGACGAAACATTCCCAGAGGCTCAGACACCATATATTACCTCGTTCTTAGAGAATAAACTTGGGGAAGATCCTGCCAGGAATTTACTTAATCAAAATCCTGATTCTCCTGGCATTAGATATCTTTCCAAAGAGGCCTTGGCAGAGATAAGTAAACATCCAGATTATTTTAGTGGGGGTATTATAGATAATAGAGACCCTTTATCGTTACCACCAGGATTTGCAATTGGTGCACACCCAGATAATCCGGAGCATCTGATCCTGCATTATGATAAAACTATAGTAAAAGATATGCATCTAGCGCAGATGGAACGTAGAAAAGATCCAAGTTTTGTAGCTGTGGATCATTATTATTTTCCTGACAATCCTGATGTAGAAAAACTTTGGGGGCTAGGTAACAAAAAAGCTTTTATTTCTAATTCTGTTGCTTCTCCAGCAAAAAAGAACAAAGCAGCGCAATTACTGGCGAAGGCAGAAAAGGATTTTCTGGTAGATGCATTTTTTAATGAAGCGGGAAACCTTAAGTCTCCAAAAGAATATAATTTTGATTATTATGGTAACGATCCAGCTGCAAAGGAAATATTTAAGGAAAAATTAGCGGCTTTATCAAAAACAATAAATGAAGCTTTTCCAGGAGATCCTGAGCAAGCTGAGAAAGTTAGCAATTTTATTCATGATGCAATACTTAGAAACAGAAAAGATTTAAGCTGTTTTATTGAGGGAAAAGAGCTTGCTGCACTGAATAGGTTAACTAATTTATCACCCGAAGAATTTAGACAATTTCATGAAATCATTATCAGGCCTACTCATCATGATCCTAAGTGTGTAATGTCTTTTTCAGAAGTAGAGAGTGCATATAGTTCTTATACATCTTTTGTAAAAGGACTTGATGTTGCGCAGAGTAAAAAAGATAAATTGCTTCAACTTATGCCAACTTCTAACAGAGACGAGCCATGTTGCAATATTGGGTTTGAAGATCCTAGAACTGCATTGGCTAGAATGCAGTATATTATTTCTACGGCTTCTGATCAATCTGAGCAAATAGATAAAATTAATTCTGTAAAATTAGATTCGTATAATTCAGCATTTTATATGAAAAGATACGCTGATCTTCCGATAGTTGATCAGGAATGTAATTCTATGAGTAAAATATCAAAAGCCGATTTGAATTTAACTAATGAACAGATATTGGCCAAAGCACATGAACTATCATTATTAGATTCAATTAAAACAGGAGAACAATTCGATGAGAGTAGGTATGTTAACGCCAATCTCAATACCAAATGTAGCAAGGGTAATATTTTTAAAGAAAGAGTGGGTGGAGGTAGTGCTAGAATATACAATGAATTACAATTACTGAGCAATGTGGGTTATATGATAGCCCTGTCTGACAAAGATTCCGGTGCTTTGAAAGACAAAGATCATATGCGTGATATAACGTCAAAAATAGGGCCTTACCTGAATAATATGGATTCAGAAGCTCATCCTGAAATCAAGAAATTTTTATTAGAGTTTACTCAAAATTGCATCAAAAAAGAAACTATTGATGGAGTAGACCATTATGCCTTAAATCCAAACATAAGATCTATAGGAGAAATGCATGCAATTTTAAATAGCGTGCTACCTTCTAAAGAAATGGCAGAGGGCCCAGCTGGTTGGGGGGCAAAGCAAATAGAGACGATGTCTGCAGTGATCGAAGCTAGCAAATCTTTAGAAGGTGAGGCAAGAGAACATTTTTTTGCCGCACTTCGTTTTGCTGATGATCCTAAAAAATTTGCTGCACTAGTTACTACCCTTGATAAAGAGTCAGAGGCTTTTAGTTCTAATTTATGGAGAGCCGCTCTTAAAGAAAAAGTGGATCCAAGTGAAGTAGGTACGGCATTGCCCAAGGAAGTGCTAGATGGACTAAAAGATATACATAAGTTGGATAAATTGGGGGCTGAGTACGATGAAGTAGACAAAACTACTAACTATCATTTAATCAAGCACGTAACACCGAAAACTGAATTATATGACGCTATTAGTAATATACCCGAAGGTGAAAAAGATCCTAAATCTTATATACATAGAGAGTTTAGCGCTAAAAAATATGATATTTCTTTCAATTCAGATTTTACCTTTAACAAGGAAATGCTGGATTTAAAGGCTGCAATGCTTCTTAATCCAGCATTTAAATCGATTGAAGATGATTTAACAGGAGCTAGAAAAAAAGAAGATATAACAAAAGCAATTCAAAAATATGAACAAGAATATGCCGCAAATGGGGGAAGAAAAACTCATCAAGAAACGCAAGCTAACATTCTAGAGGTTAATAATATTCTTCGTTCAATTACAGAAGGTAGAGATGGGAATCCTTTAAAAATTGAGGATTTGCAGAGATTGTTTGCAGGGGGCGTTAATTTTGATGTAAACCAGGCTATTAAATATAAATTAACTGGTAAGAGTGAAGGTCTTGATGAAAATGCTAAAGAGTTTATAGATTCGTTAAAAACCACTTCTCTTATTACTAACCCAAAAGCTATAGGGCGTTTAACAGATCTTTTAGATCAGATAGAAAAAAGCAAGGAAACATTAGAAAAAAATGGTGAGTTATATTACTCTATTCCTGGTGATACAAACAATAATTTTAAATCCAAGGAAAGCTTTGACGTTGCTAATAAGCTATACGAAATTGTTGTCAATGGCAATTTGCGAGAATTTCCTAAAGAAAAAGCTGCTCTTTTAACGTTGTCTCCAAAAATGCAACCAGGTTCGTTTGCTCTTCTAACATCAAAATTACAGACAGGTCCAGTGGCCAGTGAGGCAGTAGATTTACTGACCTCTAATTATAAAAAATCTTATGAATCTAATATTGAGAATTTTGTTGATAGAACTTATCAGGTATGTAAGTTAGATAACAAAAAAGATCGAGATGCGGTGTTGCAGTGGTCAATGGATAAAAATGTGGATCCAGAGAAGTTGGATAATTTAGTTAATATTTGCAACCAGCACAAGCATATACCAGCTACTGAAATTATAAAATTAAATTCAAGGTCACAAAATGTACCAGCAAATTTAGAACACCTCCAGAAAGCTTGTGCTGATCCTAGTTTAGAGCCTACTATAATTAAAATGTGTAATAGTACTGGTATCAACCCTGCTGCGCTAAACGGAATGTATGGGAGCAAAGTAGATAAAAGAAATATCAGTACAATTCTTGCCCATGCTTATGAAGTCCAGCCACATCTTAAATCAAAACAAATAGGTGATCTTGTATCAACGCTTAAATCAATGGATCCTATAGATCTTGGAAAATTAGCTGCTAGGTACGAAAGGGGAGAGTTATTTGCTAATGTTGCAGTATTAACTAAAGAGTTAGGTCCTGGTGGCAATATAACGCTTTTAGAGACTGATCCTCATGGTAAAAGAACTCCTCAGGGTCTTAAGGACCAGTTTAGTACCGAGACGGTCGTTGAAAAAATTAATCAATTAAAATTAATATCATCTACGGATAAAGATCAGCGAATAGAAAACACTATTCTTCTGAATGAGAAGAAAGAATTACTAGAAGATTTTCTAGCTGTTAATAAATTCGGTGAAGATCATGTTAGGCATTTAGATCGGGAGCAATTGCAAAAACTTGGCCAAAGTTACAGAGAAACACTGCAAAATGATGGAGCGAGTCCGCTTGAGAAAAAAGAAGCAATGCTTGGTTATATGGCAGTTGCAAGAGAGAGTATGTATCGTGTTAGTGGTAAGTTTGCTAATTCTACCCAAATGCTTGCCATAATGAATAACTTTAGAGCTGGAAGCCATGTTGTTAATGAAGTGCAAACTGGGCAGGGTAAATCAATAATTAGTGCTATTTCAGCCTCCGTGCTAGCAGCTTCTGGTCATAGTGTTGATGTTACTACCTCAAATATAGACTTAGCAAGACGTGATATTGAGGAAAATGCCAAATTTTTTGACTATGTAGGAACAAAATATTCTAAAGACCCTATTAGCCAGACATCCACTAAGGAGCAATATTCTGTTGGTGGTATAAATTACTCTACTATACCAGATCTATCACTATATAAACAAAATATGTCTTTTGAGCATGGTGATGCATTACCAAAAACTAAAACGGCTTTGGTAGCTGACGAATTTGATGCAGCAGCTAACATGACTACAGTTATGCGTCTTGCTAAACCAAGAGAGATGTTAGATAAGGCTACAGATAGTCAATATAAAATAGTTTATGAAGCTGCAAACGGTTTTGTAGCTAATCACAAGCAAGAATGTCAAACCAAAACTATGGGTGAATTGGTTGAAATGATGCAAAGAGAAATAGCGGCAGATAATTACAAAGCTTTTGGAATAAATAATCCAGCTGAGTGGGATTTGTTTGTTAAAAAAATGGCTAAATATGCAGGAGGAGATAGTGAGCCTGGTAAAAATTCCGAAAAACTTGGTGAGTTATTGGCAGCTGCTTATCAAGCAAGCAACTTACAGGAAGGCAGGGATTTCAGAGTAGTTAGCGAAGAAGTAAATACCAAAGATGGTATAGTAAAAATTTCCACAGCAAAAGTATTAGCTAATAGCTTAATTACTGACAATGTCTATAGCGGAGGAATCCATCAATGTCTTCATGCAAGATTAGAAAAGGAGCGCACAAGCAGTGCAGTGGGGTCCCCTCATAAATTTGTTATTAATGCAGAATCTGAAGTAGTATCATCGCAAACTGTGAAAAATTTTATAGATGGTTACGATAGACTTAACGGTTACACTGGTACATATGGTTACGATGTTGAACTTTCTGGTTATAGTAAAGATATACAAGCCTTTCAAGTGCCAAAGCACCAAGCTCATAATCGAACAGATTTAGAGCCTCAGTTTGCCAAAGGCAAAGAAGAGCATCTTGATAAAATTAATAAGTTTGTAGATAAGCTACCAGGAGATCCTAGTTCTAGGCAACCATTACTCATAGTTTGTGAAAATGACGAAGAAGCCAGGGCAATGTATGAGGCAATTAGCAAACGTCGTCCGAATGACCAAGTACAAATGGTTGATAGTGTCAAGAAAGATATCGACCCAGAAACACGGCTTGCTGGTCAAAAAGGTATGATTACCATTGCTACGCCTCGTATGAGCCGTGGTACTGATATTAATCCTGATCATGAAAGTGGCTTATGTGTAGTAACTGGATATGCAGATTTTAGAAGAGTTGAAGGACAAATTCAAGGTAGAGCCGGTCGTCAAGCAGCAAAAGGCCTAACGGTACAGATCCTAGATGAGAGTGATTTAAGAAAAAAACTTCAAACCTCTACGGGTCAGCCAGTAACTGATTCTGGAAAAAAATTACTGAAGAGATATCATCAGCATCTTGAGCAAGAGAATTTAACTTCTGTTCAAGGTAAACAGTTAGAAGGGGACTTAAGGCAAGCTTTCATACTATTAAAACAATCTAAGGTTCCAGAGCAACAAGACCCTTTAGTGAAAAAAGAAAATCACAAAAAATGGAATAAGGAATTTTCGGATACGTGGAAAGACCTAAGTGCTAAGCATTCTGGTAATCAAGAGATAATTAAAACTGAGTTATTTAAAAACACTGAGGGATTAAAAGAAAAATTAGAAAAAGTTCAAGCAGCAAAGGCTAATAGGTCAATGCTAAATTATGAGCAGGCATTAACTAAAACCCAAAAATCTAGTGCAATGCTTAAGGATTCAGACCTAACAGTTGCAAGTAAATTAGCAGATGTCCAAGCAAATCTATTACTCAGAGGTGCAAAATCAGCTTCCTTGGAAAGAACAATATCTGCAGAAGATGTTAGACCAGAATATTTAGAGTTTTGGAGACAAAAAGCTGATAGGGATACTCTGAGAACTTTAAGTCCAGAAGAAAGGGCTGTTTTGACACCAACAGATAAGAATTTAGATATTGTTAAAAATAATATCAAAGGTGCTATAGAGGATTATCAAAACGATAAATCTAGCTCATTATCTAAAGGACGCAAAATAGCTGTCCAAAATCTTATGGAAGCAATTGATGGAGCGGGTTCTATACAAGAGCTGTATGATGCAGTTAAAAAAGCGCAAAATTCTGCAATTCAAGCGGATGTTGAAAATCATAGTATGTTGCTTAACAGAAACGGATCAAGATATCAACAAGTTCTTGATAATGTTTTAGATAAGATAGTGGCAACAGGCGGAAGAAAGCATGATGCCCAGGCTGCTCTAGAAGGTATTAAAGAGCTAGTAGCAAAACTACCAGACAATAACAAAGTATATAAGGGACTGAAACCGTTGCTTGACTTAGAAGGTAGCACTGAAGGTGAACGTAATATGCAAATGAAGCTTGTCAAAGGTCTTTTATTGCAAAATATGAAAAGTTATAATAATACCGATAAAGTGCTAGCTGAAAATATTATTCATGACATTGAACGAGTTGATTTAAGAGTAACTAAGTTAGCAGAAGTTGGGCAATCTCATGCTCCCAAAACTTTAGATCCTAAAAAAACTCAAGATTTACCTAAGCTACATGCAGCCGTCTTAGTAGAGCAAGCACAACTAGTAGAACCACCCGTACTCAAGAAGAAAGCAAAACCGTTGCCAGTGCCACCAATAGAAACAGCAGTAGAACCAAAAGTCGGCGACAAAAACTTTGCCTATCAACGTGTTGAGGTTATACCTGAGAAAGACCCAGTAAGAAAGGAAATACGTGAAGCGTATGCCAAAAAAAATCCTAATGATTTTGCTGAAATGGTAGTAAGTGACAAGAGCAAAGAAGAACAGGCTAATATCTTATATTCAGCTATACTAGATGAT
>CAMCTQ010000018.1 GCA_945878545.1 Rickettsia typhi | reverse complement strand
AATTTTTTTTCAATCGCAGAAAAATTAGTGATAGTTGATCTACCAGGTTATGGCTTTGCCAAAGTCCCAATAAAAGAAAAACAAAACTGGGAAAAGCTAATTCTTCATTATTTACAAAATAGTCCTAATTTAAAATTAGTGAATCTACTGATTGACGCTAGAAGAGGTATTAAAGAAAATGATCTTAAAGTTATGGAATTATTGAATTCCTGCAATAAACAAATACAATTAGTATTTACAAAAACAGATAAAGTAACATTAAAAGAGGGGTTTCAATTAGAAATCGAAAACTATCTTGCAGGTTTGGGATACTTATTATGTAATATTGTTTTGTCCAGTAGCAAAAATGGGTTAGGTGCAAAAGAACTTCAGCTTAGCTTGGCACAAATCCTCAAAGAGCAAAGAAAAGATTAATCATAAATCGTGAACGGTTATACAATCCGCTGATTTTAACTCCAAATAATCCTCTTATACCCTTTTGTTATCTATTTTTGATTAGGCACATTTTTAGTAAAAAGGGCTGCTAAAGCCCCTGACAACACAGTGACCGTGCCAATAATTTGCATAACACTGATGGACTCGCCTAACAAAACAATACCGGATATCACTACAAAAACTGGCTCTAGAACTGATATTATGGAAGCTTTTTCAGAGCTAATATATTTTAAACTCTGCAATAATAATAAAATTGGCAATGCAGTACAAACAATTGCCATGCCAACTATATTTATCCAGCTACTTGAATGAGTTGGAATAAAAAAACTACATTCAAGACAAGCAACAATTAAGCACGTAATCATACACCCAATTGATACCATAAAAGTAGCCACCATTGGCGACGCATTACTTCTTTTACTCCCTACCACATAACAAGCATAACAAAGTGCAGACAAAATACCAAACCCTATCCCTAAAAAATCAAGCTCCAACTCTTGCAGATCTGCCAAAAGTACTACTCCGATTATAATCATAGAAAACGCCAAATAGTACATTTTGCTTATTTTGGCATTGTATAGGATGAAATTAAATAACATAACAATTGCCGGGTAAATAAAAAACACAACCATTGTAAGACCAGTCCCAATATAATTACTACCAATAAAATAGGCTATTGCGGAAGTGCTATAAAAAGCTACACCATAAAATACTACCTTAAGATTTTCCTTAAATGAGCTGAAAATATTTTTGTACTGCGATACTACCATCGGAAGCATAAATAGAACAACTACAAAAAATCTCCAGAATAGCATATTAGTAACTGATAAATCAGCATTCATAAGACTAACACCGAAATACCCTAGAAAACCATAACACAGCCCAGAGATAACGGCATATAATGACCCTCGTTGTTCGGCAGATAAAAAATTCATAAGGTTATTTAGTATTCAAGTGACTGTCAATCTACATTATATTGACTTAGAGGATAAGTATCTTATGGGCATTTTACTTGCTTTATAAAAATTGTCAAATAACAAAATAACTTATCTATAAATTGCAAATAACTTAGGATAATTCAAATTAAAATACCTTGATCCTATCTATGTACAGCCCTAGTTAGACGATCATTTATCGCAAGACCAATAGATTCGTTTGGAATCTTCGCTACGGCAATTTTTTTAATTGAATTTTTCTTGGCATAACTATCTAGTATATGCAAGTGAGCAAATAAATTAGCTGCAGCCTCTGATAAATCGCCGCTTGGACTTAAATTTAATGAACCTTTAGAATCTAATGTACTATCACCGAAATTAAGCCCCACTTCCCCTTCTTCCAAAGATTTCGCATTAATCCTGACAGGAGTTGCAGGAGCATAGTGCAAATACATCATGCCTGGAGCTTTTATTTCCGATGATTTTGTAGCAATTGCAACTTCTTTACCAATTATTTGCTCTATAACTTGCTTCGTTATAAATCCGAATCGTAGAATTGTTGGTATAGCAGTTGAAAGATCAATAATAGTTGACTCAAGGCCATACAGAGTAGTATTCTCTGAATCAATAATAAATATCTCATCGTCTTTGAAACCATTTTTTACATGCTCATGCGAAGTAGCGCTTAAATAACCAGATTTATTCGCACTAGGCGCCGCTATTGGAACTCCACTTTGCAAAATTAAATCCTTAGCAACTTTATGAGCCGGAACCCTGATAGCAACGGTATCTAACCCCGCTGTAACGCACGCTGCTAATTTACTGTTATTTTTTTTAGGCAACACCATAGTCAGCGGCCCTGGCCATAACAGCTTCAGCAAATAAGCATCTTCATTAAAAATAGCGAGCTCTTCTGCTTGTTCTATTCGTGCAACATGAACTATCAAAGGATTATTGCTCGGGCGCCCCTTTGCTTTGTATATCTTAAGGCAAGCATCTTGACTAAATGCATTAGCACCAAGCCCATAGACCGTCTCAGTCGGGAAAGAAACCAAACCTCCTGCATTAATAATTTTTGCAGCCTTTGCGATAATTTCTGCATCTTCCATAAAATTACAAAAGATCAAAATTAGCTACTTTGTTAAAGAGATGTCTTATTTTATCCAGTAATAATAACCTATTATTAGCAATCTCCGGATTTTTGTCCATTACCATAACATTCTCAAAGAAGTTTGCTATAACATGATTCATACTAGAAAGCGTTTTTAAACTCTCTAAGAAATCCTTTTTTTCTATTAGCAAGTCAATATACGCTAAATTCAAAGTTAAGAACTCCATCAACTGTATTTCCTCCTGCTGATCAAATAAATCAGGGTTTATTTCACCATTTAGTTTTGCACTACCGATAATATTACTAGCTCTTTTGTAGGAATTTAATAAAACCCCTCCGCTTACAGTACCCAAAAAGCTATTTAGCGCTTCTAATTTCCATTTTGTTACAAGCAAATCAGGTTCTAACCAACTGTTTACGACTGCACTTACCTGAGCATTATCAAATTGTTCTTTAAAATAATTTTTTGCACGCTCTTCAATAAAGGAAATAATTTGATGTGTTTCAGCAGAATTATAATGAATGAATGGTGCATATAGAGAGCATGAAAACTCCACAAGTTTTACAATATTTTGTTGCAATTTGTTCTCTAGAATAATCCTTATAATACCAAGAGCTAATCTACGGACTGCATAAGGATCTTTTGAGCCAGTCGGCTTCTCTCCTGCTAGCATCAGACCACACAAACTATCAATCTTATCTGCTAGCGCTAGTACCGCTGCTGCGCCGGTTGGTACTGAGTCACCAGGACCTTGTGGTTTATAATGATCCCGAATCGCAACAGCAATAGCTTCTTGTTTACCTCCAGATAGCGCGTAGTAGTAACCCATTATACCCTGCAAGTTCGGAAATTCTCCTACTACTTCTGAGAGAATATCACTTTTACAAATCGATGCCGCTTCTGCTGCTAGACTTGATTTTACATCAATAAATTTTGTCAAACTAACAAGGCGCTTAACTTTTGCCTTTAAAGACCCAAGCTTAGCGTGAAAAATAACCTTATCTAAATTGTCTACTCCATTCTCGAGTGGTTTTTTAAGATCTTGATGATAAAAATATAGAGCATCAGAAAGTCTAGCTGAGAGTACTTTTTCATTGCCTTTTATAACCATATTTGGATTAGATGATGCTATATTACTTACAAATAAAAAATAGGGAGCAAACTTTCCTTCCTCATTAAAAAGACTAAAATATTTTTGATGAGTCCTCATGGAACTAACTAAAACTTCGCTTGGTAACTTTAAAAATTTCTGTTCAATTGCACCACGTAAAATCACTGGATATTCGACAAGACCAGCAACTTCTTCGAGTAAAGCAGGATCATCTTTTATTATTAAATTCAGAGATTTGGCTTCGGTTTCTAAGGATACCCTAATAGTATTTAGTCTATCAGAACGATTCAGCACAACAAAATTTTCGGCCAAATCTTTTTTATACCCAGCAAAATCCTTTACAACTATTTGTTGCGGACTCATAAACCTATGCCCAAACGTAACATTATTTGCCGTTAAATGCCCGAGTTTAAAAGGTATAATCTCACCATCAAAAACACATAATATATTTTTAAGTGGTCTGACCCATTTTATTTTATAATCCGACCAATACATCGATTTTGGCCAGACATATTCCATAATTGGCTCAAGCAAACTACTAAGAAGAATCGATACCACTTTTTGAGTAATTATTTCTTTTTCATAGAAATAACATTTCGCACCTTTTATTTCTCGTACCACCAAATCAGCTTGGCTTATATTATTAGATTTACAAAAGCCTTCGATTGCAGATACTGGACTATCAGCTTTTGGACCTTTAATAGAAATAGACTTACCCTTAATCTCTGTATCAAGACCCTTTGCATACACTACTATTCGCCTTGGTCCAATAAAGATTTCAATATTCTTAAATCCAATTTCTTTTTCTTGAAAATATTTTGCAAAAATATCCAAATAGGCAATTTCTGCCTTGCTTTGCATTATTGCTGGAATTTCCTCGCAAAATAATTCTATTACTAGTTCACTCATACATTGTACCCTTGAATTTCAAGCCATTTGTCGCAAGTTATTTTTGCTAAATTACGTACCCTTGCGATATAAGCTGCTCGCTCTGTAACACTAATTACCCCCCTGGCATTTAATAAATTAAATAAATGACTAGCCTTGATGCAATAATCATAAGCTGGCATAGGTAAATTTGCGTCTATAAGTTGCCTACATTGTTTCTCTGAATCAACAAAATGTCTGGTTAAAATTTCTACATCAGCTGCTTCCAGATTGAATTTTGAAAATTGTTTTTCTGCTTCAAAATCAACTTGACCATAAGTTAGCGCTCTATCTCCTTTTTGACCATTCCAATCCAGATCTTTTACCGCATCAACTCCCTGAATATAAAGAGCTAACCTCTCAAGACCATAAGTAATTTCTCCAGCTACTGGCCTGCAATCTATACCACCAATTTGTTGCATATAAGTAAATTGAGACACCTCCATACCATTACACCAAACTTCCCAGCCAAGTCCCGACGCACCAAGCGTTGGTGACTCCCAGTCATCTTCGACAAATCTTATATCATTAACTTTTGTATCAATACCAAGTCTTTTTAGACTCTCAAGATAAAGATCCTGAATATCATCGGGTGATGGTTTTAAAATAACTTGAAATTGATAATAATGCTGCATCCTATTTGGATGTTCTGCATATCTACTATCTGTAGGCCTACGTGATGGCTGAACATAAGCTACATTCCAAGGATTTGGCCCAAGACAACGCAAAACCGTCGCCGGATGAAAAGTTCCAGCACCCATTTCCACATCATAGGGCTGCAGAATTGCACAACCATAATCTTGCCAAAAATTTTGCAACTCTAATATGATTTTCTGAAATGATAATTTATTCATATAAATAATTTTTATAATTTGACTAAAATCTTTGCTAAAAATATACATTGATATTACTTAAAAATCACGCACGAAATAACAGAGAATTATTTGCAAGTTCTTTTAAGTGAATTAATTCCATAAAAACTACATACTACAGTTCCTTTTACATAAAGAAAGTTGACCGGCTATAGATTAATATATATATTCAATAATCAACTAATAGGTTAGTTTATGCGCCCTTTTAAAATATTCTTATTTCTGATAATTTCTTTTAATAATTTTCTTGTTTGCGCAGCAAATACTGCATCAGAAACTAAGCAACCAGATGGCACATTATCTCAAGAATTAGATTACAAAAAAACTACTACAGAAAATCATGTAATACATATTCTTACAATTGACCCAAAACTCTATCGCCTTGAATTAGTTAAGGCTCATAATGGCGTCTTTGGCAGAGAAACTGTTCCAGAAATAGCTTTACGCAAAAATGCTGTTGCAGCGGTAAACGCAGGTTTTTTTGAAATAGGTAATAGCGAAGATGGGCGCCCTAGTGGCAATTTAATTATTAATGGTATGATACTCGGCTTAGCTAAGGAACCTAGGAGCTCGCTGATATTAGATCACGATAAGCTTGATATCGCTCGTATTCGCGGTAATATTAAGATTACACATGGTAATAATGAAATAGAGATTAATAAAGTAAACCAGTTTGTCAACGATAGTAATGATGTGGCTCTATATAATTCTCTATGGGGCCTGACAACACTAACACCGTACAAACGTCGTGAATTTTTAATCAACAGTGAAAACATCATTACCCAATGTTTTGAACATGGAGATAACTATATTTCTAATTCGGGGTGGATATTATCACTACCTCTCTCTTATACTACATTTCCTATCAACGTTGGAGACAAGGTTATATTGGATATTAATTTTGAACAGGAACAAGAGCAGCTTTATTCAAAGCACCCCATAATTAATAGCGTTACAGGCATTCCTATGCTAATAAACGAAGGAAAAATCATAGCCGAATTAGAAAACTTTGGCAGTAAGAGTTTTTCCATGAACCCTCATGCTAGAACTGCCATTGGCTTTCGTGCTGACGGTGTGATTATCATCTTAGTAGCAGAGCATTTATATGCTCAACCATTACGAGAACTAAACTATAGGGCAAATGCAAGATATGCTTAAAAGCGCAGGTTATTCAGGCGCTAAATTAGATAATACAAATGTAGCTCAAGCCTTAGCTGTAGTAAATGACCAACTACAAATCAACTCCACTGCTATTGGTTTAACTTTACCTGAATTAGCAAATATACTATTAGACTTAGGATGCATCAAAGCTCTTAACCTAGATGGCGGAGGGTCCTCAACCATGTTTTTTGATGGTCAAGTAGTTAATTCTGCCGTTGGAGACAAGGATGAAGGAATGGGGGAAAAAATGCTCAGAGCCGTTTCTGATGCTATTGTGATCCTTAAAAAATAACGCTTTTTTGTGTAGTAACGTCATTTGAATTTGTATAGTATATATAGCAATTACAAGATTGGTTATAGAGGAACCAACATAGTGAATAAGGTTACACTTTACTCTTCCTTTTCCGCTAGCCTTACTAATATCTCTTTTTCTTTGTTAATTCTTTCTTGAATATAGTCTGTAAGAGTTCTTACGTCGTAATCTTTATATTTCTTAACAGTAATAACCTCTAAAATCTTCACAGAAATTAAACCAGGCTTTCTAAACCAAAATCCCTTCGGCCAGCATACACCTGCATTGTGAACTATTAAAACTATAGGAACATTTGTATTCATTGCAAGTTTAGCAGCACTAGGCTTAAACTTAACATTTTTATCTATTTTTACTCTAGTGGCTTCTGGGAACATTATTATAGACAAACCTTCCTCTATTTTTTTCTGCCCTTCATTTAAAATCTGAACCACTGACCGGCTACTACTTCTGTCTACAGCAATCGGAGTAACAGTTCTTAAACACCAACCAAATATAGGAATATCAAACAATTCTTTTTTTATAACCCAAGAATGTTTTGGGATGATTAACTGCATAAAAAGATTTTCCCAGAACGATTGATGATTAGCAAGAACAACGTGTGGAGCTCCGTCCTTTGGTAATTTTTCTATACCTATTACTTCATACCTTATACCACATAAAAACTTAGCTAAAAATACGAAAATATAAGAAAAACTTTCTGCAACTTTATACCTAATGTTATAGTTCGCATTAAGAAAATGCATAGGCACACAACAGAATAGAAAAAACGTCAGCACAAAAAAGCCTAGTATAGCATAAAAAGTAAGAATTCTCAGTCGCCAAAACATAATATACTATCAAAATTATTAGCCTGGAGACTATAGATTTTTTTTATAAATTGCAATTCAATAGTGATCATTAGCATTAAAAATGGAAGAAGAGATAATGAATTGAAATAAGTAGGTATTGAGAATCTTATAAAATCACAGCTCATATTTTTCAATATAATATTTGCTCGAATCTTTTAGATTAATTATCCTGTAGTTTTGGTCAAATAACTTACCTTTTTTATTTAATGAGTTTAGATAATCATAGGCTTCATTGAAACCTTTTTCTGGCATTTTAACATTAATTTTTTGCTCTAAATTCAAATCCCACCTCCTCTGGCCATAACGCACGGCCGAAATAACTTTTTTTGCCAAAGATGCATGTCTTTCTAAATCTTCAAGCAGCCCACGAGCATATACATTTGCGTCCTGACCAACAACATGGATTAAATCGCCAAATTTCTCTATATCCTTTGAGGTAATTCGATTACCATCTTCGTCAATGATATATATTTTTTGCTTAAATTGCCAAATAGCTATTGGTACCCTTTCCATAATGGCCACATATAGTGTATTTGGTAATCTTCTCTCAATTAAAGCTATTTTTACCCATGGATTTTCTTCAATTCTTTTTCGAATATCGTCTATATTTAACGAATAAATTGGCATTCCTTGATCAGCTCCTATTGCCTCTGTAATATCATTTTCTGTGATATTTTTTTGGCCTTCAATAATTAAATGTTCAAAAACAAAACCTGCTTCAGCTGTTAGATCAACAAAAATATTAAATATTTTTTGTTTTTGCACTTGAAAGAAGTTGGTAAATAAAAAAAGAATAGTTATAAACAATATCAAAATTTTAACTACCAACATAAAACGCGCATAATACAAACCAAGGCGCCTTCTAACACCTAATTTTACTTTGTTATTTTTGGTTGCTTTATTGTGTTTAGACATTATTCGAATTTTGCTTCTTCAAGTATTTCTTTTACAAGATCTTTATAGGACATATTTTCCAAAGTAGCAATTTCTGGACAAATAGACAAAGGTGTCATACCAGGATGAGTATTGACCTCTAACATATATAACTCGTTTCCTTGAGGAGAATAAATCATCTCAACTCTTACCATCCCCATACAATCAAATATATTACACGCCCTTTCAGCTATTCTTTTTATGTTATCATAAACTTCTGATGGAACTGGTGCTGGTAAAAGATGCTCAGCAAAACCTTCTGTATACTTCGTTTCATAATCATAAAAACGTTTGCCCTGTAACAATTTTATTTCAAGAACACCAATTGCCCGGCCATTTAGTACTGCCACTTGCATCTCTCTACCCTTTATATATTGCTCAACCAAAATTTCATCACCATATGGAAAATCATATTCAGCAAAGGAAAAATTATCTTCTGCAAAAATAATTTCAACACCAACGCTAGAGCCTTGAGAAAGAGGCTTAATAACATAAGGACGTTCCATAGGATCAACCATATATTTATCAGTCTTTTTGACAATTTTACTTTCTGGAATTTTTATTCCAGTAGCCTTGAAAATCTCACAAGATTTTTTCTTATTTAAGGCAATAGCTGAAGCTAAAACACCAGGACCGGTATATGGTATATGCATTATATTGAGCAAACCAGGTAAACAACCATCTTCACCATAAGTACCATGCAACGCATTATAAACAACATCAGGTTTTACTTTTGCTAGTACTAAGGCAATATCTGCTCCCATATCAACAAAAGTTACATGATAACCAAGCTCTATTATTGACCGAACAATACCATTTGACGACATAGAGGAAACTTCCCGCTCAGCGGACATTCCACCACCAATTACTACTACATGTTTTTTTTCTATGTGTTGATTCACCTCAAATTGATCGATGGATTTGCCATGTAGCTTAGCAAAATCAATTAGAGCAATATCAGACAGTTTAGTAATTGATCCAAGCTCTACAATAAGAGACTTTTCTTTATATATAGTTTTAAAATCGTTCATAATTTACAACCTACCTATTCTCTTAATTTCCCATTCTAATTCTATACCGCTATTTTCTTTGACTTGTTGCCTGACTAATTCACCTAAATTTTCCATGTCACTAGCAGTTGCGTTACCTTCATTAATCATGAAATTGCAGTGCATTTCAGACATACAAGCTCCACCTACTATTTTTCCGCGCATACCTGCTTTTTCTATCAATTCCCAGGCCTTTAAACCTTCTGGATTAGCAAAAGTACTACCTCCTGTTCTTTCAACAACTGGCTGAGAGGAGTTTCTCATAGTAGTTATTTCATTCATTTTTTGCTCTATTTTTGCCGCATCACCCCTGTTTTTTACATTAAAAAAAACTCTAGTGAATATTAAATCTTTTGGTAAGGAATTAGCTCGATAAGAAAATCCTATCTCATCTACGGATAATGTCATTAAATTACCCTGATTATCCAATGACTCCACAAAAGCAACTATATCTTTAAACTCGCAGCCGTAAGAACCAGCATTCATAGCTACTCCTCCGCCAACGGTACCAGGAATTCCAACTAAAAACTCAAACCCTGTAATTGAACTAGCCTGGCAAAATTTTGCTAAATTAAAATTTAAACAGCCCCCGCCCACTGCTATTAAACTATCACCTATAAACTCTATATCTGTAAAACTTCTACCAAGTTTTATAACAACACCTTCTATACCTTTATCTCTGATAATTAAGTTAGAACCAGCTCCAATTACCGTGACAGGAAGACTGCTTTTATTTTCTTTCAAAAATACTATAAGATCATCAATATTTTCAGGTTTAAAAAATATATCCGCATTACCTCCAACTTTAAGCCAAGTTAAATGTTTTAGGTTGTAATCTTTCTTACATATCCCTTTAATTAACTGAAAATCCATAGAACTATATAATATTTGCAAATTTGCTTGGTAATTGATAAGCCCAAGAAGAAATACTACCAGCTCCCATCATAACTATAAGATCACCTTTATTTGCATCAGACATAATAATACTGCTAATATCTTCGTGGTTTGCTATAAACTCTGGTTTTGATCCTAGCTTACCCATCTCTTCTATCAAAGCAGCTGTGCTTATACCATCAATCGGTGCTTCTCCAGCCCCATAAATATCAAGCATATATACCTTGTCACTATCTGAAAAACATTTGGTAAAATCATGAAATAAATCCTTAACTCTGGAATATCTGTGAGGTTGGAAAATAGCAATAACTCTACTTTTTCTCTTCTCTGCTATGGATCTTGCAGTTAGCAACGTTGCTTTAATTTCTACAGGATGGTGGGCATAATCATCAATGATTTCTGCTCCATTATATTCACAAACTTTGGTAAAACGTCTCTTTACACCTTCGAAATGTTTAAATCCATTTTTAATAGCTTTGATCCCAAAATCAAGCTCCACACCAATAGCAATAGCAGCTAGTGAATTAAGCACATTATGTTTTCCTGGAGTCGGGATTGAAATTTGTTCTATTACCGTTGTCCCCTGCAAGCTCGGTAAGTTTATTTCTATATCAAAAGTAGAAGAAGAAATATCAGATTTAATATTATACGCCCTAATGTTAGCGTCATCTGATTCTATACCATAAGTAATTATTCGACGCTCAGTTACTGCGACAGATATATCTCTGACAACAGGATGGTCAATACATAATACCGCAAAACCGTAAAATGGTAAGTTCGTAATAAAACTCTTAAAAGCAGACACTAAGCTAGGAAAATCTTTATAAAAATCCATATGCTCAGGGTCTATGTTCGTTATAACTGCAATAGTAGAAGGAATCTTTATAAAAGTTGCATCAGACTCATCAGCTTCAGCTATTAAATAATCGCCTTCTCCGATATAAGCATTTGTCATTCTCTGGTTAATAATACCACCATTTATAACTGTAGGGGTAAGACCAGCAGATTCAAACATACAAGCAATAAGTGAAGTCGTAGTAGTTTTACCATGTGAACCAGAAACAGCTATAGAACATTTCAGCCTCATAAGCTCAGCAAGCATTTCAGCTCTTTTGATTACAGGAATCTTTTTTGCTATTGCTTCTTTTATTTCAGGATTATCCTCATTTATAGCAGAAGAAATCACTACATACGATACATTGGTTATGTTCGTTTCGTTGTGTCCGATAAACACTCGAACTCCCATGTCGATTAATCTGTTAGTATTATTATTTGCAGATAAATCAGAGCCTTGAACTTTGTAGCCAAGATTATGCATAACCTCTGCTATACCACTCATTCCTATGCCACCAATTCCTATAAAATGGATAGTGTCCAGTGTACCCTTGTTTCTTTTACTCTCTAATAATAACATTCTTACTATTTATACTTAATTCCTAGTTATGAGAAAAGTTACTTTGCATAGCAAAAAATAACTTTTCGTACAAAGCTGCTTAAAATCCATAAACAACGCCATTCTACCTAGTTACTAAAGCAAAAGCAAGAGCAATTGGATAGTCATCTGAAAGGGAAATGTAAATAGAATAACTATTTATATCGTCAATTAAGTTAGTGAAAATTTTTGCAACTGGTGCTCCAAGCGCATTATTCACTATCGCAATATCTTTAAAATTTACCTTGGTACCAATGCCAAAACCAAAGGCCTTTGACACTGCTTCTTTACCAGCAAATCTTTTTGCTAAAAACAAACATCTTTTCTCTTTTCCTAGCTTGTGAAATTCTTTTATTTCAAGCTCGTGATAATTTTTATATAAAAACTTGTCTCCAAATTTTTCATATAATCCCTCTATTCTGGTTATTTGCACTACATCAGTACCAATACCCACAATCGACGCACTCAAGTTTTGCGTGCTGCTTTCTACTCCCATTTTGCGCTTCTTCTTAATTACCAAGACCAGTTATAGAAACTAGCACAGCATTCTTAGTGTTAACATTTGTAACAGAAGATCTTCTAAAATCAAGATGACTTAATTTTGTTGAACTCAAGTCCGTTTCACTCAAAGTGGTTTTTTTAAAATTGGAATCAGTGATTTCTGATCCAGAAAAATTAGCATTTGATAAATCTGCTTTACTGAAATCCACATCTTTAAACAAGCAACTAATAAACTTAGAATCAACCATTTTAGCTCCTTGAAGAATAGACCCAGTAAATATTATTTGTTTTCCTTCTAGTTTTGAAAAATCCATATAAGCCATATTTAAGTTCGACAAATCATGACTGGCCATTAGGTCGTCTATTGAATTATAAGAATCTTTAATTACTATATTCCCTAATCCCTTATTGTTAATCAGAATATTACGTGAAAAAGGTGAATTAATAACCACTGCTGCAATACTAGATACATTTCTAATTTGAGAATTGCTAATTGGAGAATTATTAAATACAGCTTCCTCTAGATTAGAATTTACTAAGGCTATTCTATCAATTTTACTTGCTGTAAACTCAGTTCTTTTAATATTTGAGCCTATAAAAATTACTTTACTCAAGTCAGAACTCTTAAACGAAGAATCTTCTATGTCATAATTCTCAAAAAAAGCTTGAATCAGACTCACATTAACAAACTCCGCTTTATTTAGAGTGTTATTCGAAAAATGCACATTATTTAAATTAGAATTCGAAATCTTAAGCTCTTTTAGAGATACTTTATCAAAATCTCCGTTTGGAATGCCTACATTATCCATATATAAATTAGAAATATCAGAACCAGTAAATTTTACATTATCCAAATACGTATCTTGAATTCTACTAGACTTAATAATTGAGGAACTAAAAACCACATCCTTCATATTACAATTATTAATCGATACTTTATCAAATAATACCCTCTTAAATGAAGCATATGGAAATAGACAAGATGAGAACTTTGTATCCCCTGTAAACTTAGAGTCATCCAAGATAGCCTGGCTAAAATCTCCATTTGTAAAGACACCGTCTATGGACCCAACTTCGCTCAAATCTGAAGATTCAAAACTACAGCCTTGCGCTACTACCTTCGACAAAGTTGCTTTTCTCATATCAACGCCAAAAAAGGCTGTATCCTTAATGTCCACATTAGTAAAAGCCGAAGATACCAGATTAGCTTTCTGAAAATTAGAATTTTCAATCACAACGTCTTGAATGGTTGCCTTCGATAAATTCACCTTGTCAAATTTTGAATTCTGAATTACCGCCCCTGTAAACTCAGCTTCTTCAAAATTACAATATGAAAAATCCGAATCTATAAACTTTGACTTATTAAATATAGAAGCTTGGAAATCAACGTGCTCAGCTGTGAATTTATTAAACACAATCCCTGAAAAATCGCTTTCTTGAATCGTTGCACCACGAAAATTTACATC
>CAMCTQ010000017.1 GCA_945878545.1 Rickettsia typhi | reverse complement strand
GTCGTATACATTAATAAAAGAAAGGTTTTTATGAGAAAAATTAAACAAAGTAAAAAGATAAATAAATCACCGGTTTTTGAAATAACAAGTTTAATAAACAAACAATTTAAAACTTTAGGAAATATTGTGGCTGATTATCTGCTGTTTTCAGAATTATTGTCGATTAGTGCAGACAAAGAGCAGTGTTATAAAGAACAGGTGAAAAAGTTAATAGACGAATATGCAGAACAATTTGATAAAGTACTTGATCAGCAAAAAGTTGATTTATCTAATACGATAGAGGGGCTTGTTGGGTTTATGCTAGATGATTTGAAGAAAATCAATTCCCATAGAGAATTTACCGTAATTACCGTGTAAGTGAAGAGATTTTTAATACTATAACTTTTTTGTCCAAGCTTTTAAAATGTTTTGTATAGTGAGGAAACTCGCTATATGTTAGAACGCTTTGAATTAGGTTTATAACCCATGGGAGTTACTCCCTTGAAAGAAGGGGGGGCTTAAACTGGATTTCTGCATCCGTTGAAATGACATTGCTAAAAATAATTAGCACCTAATCCAATGTGATTTATTATACGTTCTTCTTTTTCATTTTCTATTCAATACATCACCTGGAATCCTGAAAATAACCTTCGTGCCTTAAGTTTATGCTTCTTAAGTAACTTAGCCTTCTCATTACTTTTATACTAAATGTGTTTTATGATGCCACAAAGTATCTGATTCTAAAAACTTTTTGCATAAGTAGTATTATAGGTTTGCTTTGTTCTAACAAATTCAATTAGACTTAGGTCTACTAGCGGGCTTTTGTTCAATAAAATTAACTAAGAGGGTGCTATGTCTGGTCAAGTTGCTTCTGATCCTTTGTTTGTAGGTCTTACGAGGCCATCAATGATTTTTGGTGTAAGTATTCAATACGCTATGCTTAACCTAATGATTTCAGTTACGATGTTTATTCAAAAATCTAGTATTTATATAATTTTTATTGCGTTTGTAGTTCATATGATCGGTTATCTCCTTTGCTTTAAGGAGCCTCGTTTTATGGAACTTTATCTGAATTATAGTGGCAAGTGTAACCAATGTCCCAATAAGACTTTTTGGGGTGCCAATTCTTATAGTGTGTGATTATTAAGAAATATGTTTAAGTTATTTAAAGCTGCTGCGGCAAAGGAGTCCAAGTCAAGAAAAGAGAAACCCGTTTCGCACTTTATTCCATATAAGTGCCATTGGGATCAGAATACTATTTTAACAAAATCAAATGGTTTACTTCAAGTTATTAAAATAGGAGGGTTTTCATTTGAAACTGCTGATGATGATGATTTGGATATTCGTAAAAACATACGTAATTCCATGTTGAAAAACATGGCTTCTGGGAATATCACTTTATATTTTCATACGATAAGACGAAGACAAGCCGTGTTGCAGAGAGGGGCTAGTTTTACTGTCGATCCAACCAATAGAACTTCTAAAGATTTTATTAGCTATCTTGAGACCGAATGGCAGGCAAAAAATTCGAATTCAGATAATTATTTTAATGAATTATACGTCAGTATTTTATATGAACCAGATAAAGAAGGTGCTGCAGTAGTACAGTATTTACTTACTAAAATTAGACAGAAATCTAATAAGTCTATTTGGGAAAGGGACATGCGGGAAATGCATGAAAGTATGCAAGAAATGACTACAAGAATGCTTAACACTTTTAGAGATTATGATGCTAAATTACTAGGCATAAAAAAAACAAAGAATGGTAATTTTTGTGAAATCAGTGAGTTTTTAGGTATGTTAGTCAATTGTGGGGATCCTACCCCCATGATGGCTACAAGAAATAAATTAGATAATTATTTACCGACGAATCGTCTTTTTTTTGGTTCACGCTCGATAGAGGCAAGGGGGCCAAGAGGTAGAAGATACGCTGGTATCGTTAGTGTTAGAGAATATGGGCCATCAACATCTGCAGGGGTTTTTGATGGGTTTTTGCAAATGCCTTTTGAGTTTGTCATGACTCAGAGCTTTGTTTTTTCTAACCGTACTATTGCTATTAACAAGATGCAGTTACAACAGAATAGGATGATACAAGCCGAGGATAAGGCTGTATCCCAAATTGCTGAGATTTCTCAAGCGCTCGACATGGCTATGAGTGGCGAGATAGGCTTTGGAGAACATCATATATCCATATTATGTATCGATAACGACTTGAAAGCATTAGAAAATAGTCTTTCCATGGCATCTGTAGAACTTTCAAATTGTGGTATGCAACCTGTACGCGAAAGGGTTAATATGGAGAAAAGTTATTGGGGTCAATTACCAGGGAATATAAGTTATATAATAAGAAGGTCAGTGATCAACACTCTTAATCTATCTGGCTTTGCTTCTATGCATAATTATCCGCTAGGCAAAATATCTGGGAATCATTGGGGAGATTATGTCACTGTTCTTGACACGACTTCTGGTCCGCCATTTTATTTTAATTATCATGTTAGAGATGTCGGTCATACCTTAATTATAGGCCCAACTGGTGCTGGTAAAACTGTGCTTATGAATTTTCTTTGCGCTCAGGCACAAAAATTTCGCCCTAGGACATTTTTCTTTGATAAGGATAGAGGTGCCGAGATTTTTATCAGAGCTTTAGGAGGGATATATAGTATAATTGACCCTGGTAGCAATTGTGGATTTAATCCATTGAAATTGCCAGAAAATGGAGAAAACAAGACATTTTTATTAGATTTACTTAAAACTTTAGTTACTTCTAATGGTGAGACTTTGGATGCTGAAGATATTAAGATTTTAACACAAGCGGTTGATGGTAATTATAAATTAGATCCTAGAGATAGAAAACTTGGCAATATTGCTCCATTCCTTGGAATGGATGGTCCTGGAACTCTTGCTAGTAGGATTGCTATGTGGCATGGTAAAGGTTCACACGCCAAAATTTTTGATAATGATGAAGATAAAATCGATCTTGGGCAGGCTAGGGTATTTGGTTTTGAAATGGCAGAGTTGCTAAAAGATCCAGTGAGCTTAGCACCTGTTCTTCTTTATGTTTTCCATCGTATTAACATATCTCTTGATGGTTCAAGAACAATGATAGTTCTAGATGAAGCCTGGGCTTTGATAGACAATCCAGTGTTTGCACCAAAAATCAAAGATTGGCTAAAAGTTTTACGAAAACTAAATACTTTTGTGATTTTTGCAACTCAAAGTGTAGAAGATGCAAGTAAAAGTAGAATAAGCGATACATTGATTCAGCAAACGGCAACACAAATATTTTTGCCTAATCTTAAAGCAACCGATGTTTACAGAAGTGCTTTTATGTTGTCGCAGAGGGAGTACATATTAATTAAAACAACAGATCCAGCTTCAAGATATTTTCTAATAAAACAGGGTGTTAATGCAGTTGTTGCGAAGGTGAATTTGAGTGGTATGGATAATATTATCAACGTACTCTCTGGCAGAGCTGATACTGTTTTATTACTTGATAAAATTATTGAAAAATATGGTACTGACCCAAAGAAATGGCTACCTATTTTTTATGAAGAAGTAAAATCATTGAGCTAATGCAAGAAGAAACAGAAAGGTTGGAAATATTTAGTAAATTCATTATACGACAACCCTTACCACTAGGGAGCGTAAGCATTAAACTTGATTCTTTTTTTAATAAATTTCTTGTTCCCATATTTTTCAAGCGTATTCGTGCGCTTTTGGCATTATTGTTGATATTTCTTCATATTAATATGTTTTCTGCTAAGGCAGAAGATACAATGGATACAATTATTACTACCTTAAGCAGTCTTACTTGTGAAACTAAAGGCGTAGGTGATTTACTCAGATCTGAATTTTCTCATACGTGTATTCCAGCTCCATTCTTTACATTCTTGGTGGCAAATTTAGTTTCGCCCCTTCTTTACGCTAATACTATGCTTAGAGTGAAAATTCACGATGAAGAGATGTTTCCTGGTGCCTGTCAACGCGCAAATAGAATTGATTTTAACAGGCAAGAACTAAGCTTTGCTATGTGTAATAACTTAAAGCTTGAAGGCTCTAGACTGATAGCAATAGCAAAATCAGCAGTATATATTGCTGGATCTAT
This sequence comes from Rickettsia typhi, assembly GCA_945878545.1. GTDB lineage: Bacteria > Pseudomonadota > Alphaproteobacteria > Rickettsiales > Rickettsiaceae > Megaera > Megaera typhi_A. Next base: position 10,820 of record CAMCTQ010000017.1, on the reverse strand, counting down.
GTTTACTGGAGAAGCGCCCTGGGATGACATAAAAAAAGCCTGGGATATTCCAAAGCGTGATTATCATAATATGTACGAACATCAAGTAGAAGGTGATTCGGGTATGATGATTGATATCGGTATAATACCTGTTTTTCCTTGGAAAGTGATTAAGGAAAAAGATAAAATGTGTGTTGCAACTCAGAGTTTCAGTGGGTGGATTCCAATTGGTTGTAAATATATAAAAGAACCTTATCCCATCTCGATTTATGCTGATTTTATGGATGTAAATCCTGAGCAAATAACCCAGGATTATAATAATGTCTTATCATTAACAAAATGTTCAAATGCAGGAGGGTGTTATAAAAGGGCAATAGATAATTCTAAGACCGGTATAGTAATGAGTGGTCCTATAATAGAATGTGTCAAGGAGATGATAGCAAAGTTAATGATCAGTAATGCTGTTTGTAGTTTTAGCGATGTAAAGAGTGTTTTAAATAGTAGTACAAGAACTTCTAGTGCTTTGTTTCAGTTTCAAGTTAACATGCATAGGACTGTTGCAGCGTTATTAACTTTATATGTTATTTTCTTTGGATTTAAGATTGTTCTAGCTGGAGATGTACCACAAAAAACAGAGCTTGTAAATTTTGTGATAAAATTTATCTTTGTTGTTTATTTCTCGGTTGGAATTAACATTAGTCAAAATAGTGGTAATGATCTAAATAGGTTAGATGGTATGATAGAATGGGCTTTCCCATTCTTGCTAGATGGTATGACAGATCTTGCTAGTTGGATAATTAGTGCAAGTCCCTCAGAGCTTTGTAAATTTTATTCAACTGATTATGCCATAGGTATGAGTCATATGTCAGTTTGGGATTCTCTTGATTGTAGGATTAGTCATTATCTGGGGCTTGATATGATTCAAACTATGATTGTTGAGAATGCTTCAAGAAATCATGATTTTTCAAAATTAGATATACTTAGTTTTCCTATCCCTCCTTATATTTACTTGTTAGTACCAGCGGTAATTTCGGGTAATTTTACCTTAATTTCTTTAGCTCTAATGTATCCACTGATGGTAATTTCTGTGGGAGCCTTTGTGGTTAATGCTACCGTTGTTTGCATGATATCAATAGTTGTGCTTGGAGTTCTTGCACCACTTTTCGTACCTATGTATTTATTTGAATATACTAAAGGTTATTTTGAAGCCTGGGTCAAGCTGCTTATTTCTTTTATGCTTCAACCAATGGTTGCAGTCGTGTTTATGACTACTATGCTGTCAGTTTACGATTTTGGTTTTTATGGTACGTGTAAATATGATTATAAAGAAGTTGCTTTCACCGGCCCACAGATGCAAATGGTAACATTGGGTGGGACATTAGGGACCTATGAACCAGGGGACAACGGCGGTGGTAGAGCGATTAGGTTTTTTTACCTTGATAATGATTGGACAAAATATACAAAGAATGAAAAGAAGGGCTGCATGAATAGTCTAGGATTTATCTTGAATAATCCTATGGCTTGGTTGTTTGATACGGGAGAAACAATTGTTTCAAATGCAGTTATGCCTTGGATTGATGATGCGTCTGGCACCGAAGACCAAAAACGTTTTAATTTCTTAGATGCTCTTAAGAGCTCTCCTGGTATGTTCTTTAAAATGATAGAAGTGATTTATGAAAAAATAAAAACCCTGGCTTTAGCGCTTTTGGTTGCATGTTTTACATTATATTTAATGCAGCATTTTAGTGAAACATTAGCCGAATTTGCAGCAGATATGACAGAAGGTGTTTCAATAGGTAATATGGCGATAAAACCTCAGGCTATTTATAAGGCTGGGATGGCTGCGCTGTCGGCTGCTGGTGGAGCAAAAGGTGGTGGCAAAGGAGCGGGAGATAAATCTAGCGCTGGTGGTGGTGGTGGTGCTAGTGATAAATCATCTCAAGGACGCAAAGGAGGAGCAAGTGATGCATTTTCTACCGGTGCTAAAGGAGCTACTGATAAATTCTCTACTGGTGGTAAAAATGACAAGGAATCAGCCGACAAAGTTTCTGCTGTTTCTTCCAAGGGGGCTAAAGATGTAAGTTCGACGAAAAGTGGGAGTGCTAGTAAAGAGGGTGGTAATGATTAATCTGAAATTACGAGTTTTAGTTTTATTATTTCTACAATTATGGTTTTGTGGTGCAGAGGCCAATTTTGGAGATTCTTGTGTTGCTCTTCCAAAAGTTGATAGCACAGGATACTTGGTGAGTGATACAGCGTATGGATATTTAGCAAAAAATATTGATATGACTATTAACATTCCTAATATTGCTAATGGTTGCACCCAAGATGGCGGTATTTTAAGGTTTTGTATAAGAGATAATAGTGTTCCTCTTAATTGTACTCCTTTAGCTCTAAATTTGGGTAACGTAGTGAAGCTCAGAGATATAAGCTCGAATCCTGATCTTGGGGCCAATCCTTTGCTTGCAGATATTCAGCTTTCTGTTGAAGTGGTAGAAAGTAGTTTGTGTCTTATGATGCTTACTTCTAGAGGAAAGATGCCGTTAATTTGTCGAGATTATAATTCTGCTACTAATGTTATGGGTGTAGAACAGGAAGTTTGTCAAAATCTCGGTACATCATGTTATGACGGTGGATCAAAAAGTCAGTCATTGCTTAGTTTTTCTGGGGTAACTATTCATTGTGTTCGCCAAACTCTAGATAAAGTTTTTTATACTGGTAATAGCTGTGTTCAATCGGAAGACGACATACATTTTACGATGCTTAGTCCATTTCCAGCCTTTCAAGAAGCAATGAAAACCGCGGTCAGAGCGGCTTTGATTCTTTATGTGATGATTTATGGATTTAAAATAGTATTAGATGGTGAACATGTACACTTAGATAAAGTGGCAACGTTTATTTTGAAATTTATTTTTGTTGTTTATTTTTCTGTAGGTCTTGGCCAATATTATGATCAAAATGGCAGAAGTATCAGTCATAATGGTATGACAGAGACCGTATTACCCATGCTTTTACAAATGACGTCTGATTTTACTGAAATAGTTTTTCTTGCTGGTGGTTCGCAAGGTTTATGTAGCTATGATCCTAGTAGATATGAGGCAGGTTATGAATTTTATAGAGTTTGGGATGCCGTAGATTGTAGAATCGGTTATTATTTTGGGATGCAATTGCTCTATAATATGGGGAGTGCAGGTTTCTTAAGCTCTGGATCTACTTCTGCGTATGCTGCTATTGGTAATCCGGCGAATTTTGGTCCTCCTGGACATGATGGAGTTGATGCGTTGAGCTCAGTTGGGATTTTTACATTTTTTGTTGTAATGTTTGGCTTTTTTATGGCTGGAAATATTATCATCGTTTTATGTGGAATGATTTTTGGCATAGTGTTTTTATCAGTAGTATTTTATTTTCTAAATGTTTATTTAGTGTCTATGGTTACACTTTATGTAATGATGTATATCTCTCCAATTTTTGTTCCTATGTTATTATTTGAGAGAACAAAAGCCTATTTTGATTCATGGTTAAAAATTATTGCTTCTTGCGCTCTTCAACCAGCTGTTGTTGGCGGATTTATAGCGATGTTGCTTACCATGTATGATTCCATATTTTTTGGAAATTGTGAATACTTAAGGCATGATTACAACTCATCAGGAATCAATTTTAGTACTTTTGAACTTAGAGAACCATCGAGTGAACCAGAAAAATGTACAAATAGTGCAGGTTATAAATTAATAAAATACTATATAGGTCAAGGATGGGAGAAGAAAAGTATTATTATATTTGAGATTATCAAGATTAGTGATTTCTTGGATCTAGGACTAAGCATGTTATATATGATTGTATATGTATTTATATTTTACTATGCCGTTAAATCAATTAATGAATTTATTTCTGATTTAACAAGTGGTCCAAGTATGGCATCGGTTACTGTTTCTCCTACTGCCGTGATGGACAAGGCTATACAAGCGGCAAAATTGATTAAAGCTGCGGTATCCAAAGATCCTGAAGCTGCCAAAGAAGCGGTCAAGGATGATAAAAAAGAAGGCGAAGGAGGTGGGGCTAAAGACAAAGCTTCTGCAGAAGGTGGCGGCGGCGCTGCAGACAAGGTCTCTGGCGGCGGCGGCGGAGAAGGCGGCGGTGGCGGTGCAACTGATAAGATCGGCGGTGGCGGCGGTGGCGGCGGTGGCGGTGGCGGCGGAATGAAAGGAGGCAAATAATGAAGGGTAATAAATTTGCTTTTTTACTTGCGATGGTCGGTCTTGCGATTTTGACTTGTATAATACTATGGATAATAGCAATCATTGGCTCAATGGATTTAACAGATGGTTGCTTATATCGTTATAATATCAACGAACAGGGTGGTTTATCTAATTCAGATGCCGTCAGCAATACTGTAACACTTAAAGCAAATGCCAATTATACAGGTTCAGATGCGGGTGTATCATCTTCTGTTGATTCAACAGGTACATCTACTGGAACGGGAGTAGCTCTTGATCCAAATGCCTATGGTAAATGGCTTAATACTAACTTAAGAGTAAAGCCTAGTCAGACTGTAAGTTTTTATATTAAAGGCGAAGTTAGTTTGTGCAAAGCTTACATTCCTATAAATAATTTACAACGAGATTCTAATTTGGATAATAGTGGTAATAGAATTGAGATTCCACGAGTGGAGGATAAAAACACCCCACCAGTTTCATTGATACTTGATGCTAGAACTCCAAATTGGAAAAATCTTACTGAGTTATACAGAAATGATAAATTTTATGTAGCTCTTTATCGCGAGAAAAAAACTACAGTAAATGCTATTTCAATTTATGATTATTTTACTAGAGCGATGACTGCACCAGCTGATTGTACTGAGGGTAAAAGGACTTATAATCCTATTTGTGGTAGATATAGCTTGTGGAATGGTGCTGGTAATTATACTTCATCGTGTCATCTAAATACTCAGTGTTATAAATATGATATTCATACACAATGTTGGACTAGGGGTTTAATACCAATACATTATTGGCCTAATGATGAGGATACCTGTCATGATGCTTCAGGAGATTGGGAATATAGCTTTAAGTGGGGTTCATGCTGGGAAAACGTTGCTGGCACTACTCCAGAGCTCTATTTAAATAATGGTAGTCATACATATCCAGCTCCTTGGAGCGGAACTATTTCGGATCTTTGGACTGTGACTGGTCATGATTGCGGATCAGAGTCAACCTATATTAATGGCACTTTCCAAAACCAAAAATATTTCTGGTTTAGCGCCAATGATCCTGTTGGTCTTATAAGTAGGATTGATACTAGTGTTAATCCTACAAATGCTGCAAGTGCTGGTAGTAATTTTACTCCTGTACACATCGAAGCTGATCAAAGTTTTTATAATAACAGTGCTGAGTACCAAATCATCAAAATAGAAAAAGCTGGGTACAATGGTAGTGATATTGGTTACTTGCAATATAAATTAGCCGATGCTGATGGTGCTTATGCTGATAATACAGGTGGTTTTGTGCTAAATATAAAGCAAACTAAATGTGTTAGAAACAACGGTAATGGCATGAACGATTCTGTTCAGGGAAGAGGAGTTGTTCAGTATGTTATTGCTGATTATGGAGCCAATCCAAATACGACTACGCCAACGACCGTGGATAATATTGTTGCTGATGCTAATGGCAAGGGATCAATAACGGCATCAGCTAATGGTAACGGAGGGTATTTGTGGTTAAAAATTAACAATGCACCCCAAGATTATAGGGATAGTTTTGGTCAGTATACAGTTTCTTTCTTATCTAATATACAGCATGGTGGATTTTATGATGATGTACTGAATCCGTTGTTTGAGGGTTTAAAAACAAAGATAAAAACTGCTTCGATTACAATATTTAAAAACATGACTTGTTATCAAGGTATTGGTGGTCAAGGTAATTGCACTAATTTCTTTAATTATATTAAAGGCATGTTAATCATATACATAATGTTCTATGGGGCTATGTTTTTACTTGGGATGGTAAAGATAAGTCAAACAGATATTGTTATTAGAGTAATAAAAGTAGCTTTTGTTTCTGGCCTAATGAATGATAAAACTTTTTACTTTTTTAACACTTATGTTTTTGACTTTGTAACAGGGTTTTCTGATTCTATAATTGCAAATATGAGTGGGTATAGTTTGTTTTCTGGTGCTACAAGCGTTTCAAACCCATTTATGTTCATGAACGAAGTTTTTACAAAAATATTCTTGAGTGCTACTTTTGCCGCCCAGATGATGGCCCTTCTTTCAATGGGTATTAATGGGGTTATTTACTTTATATTATTGTTTGTTGCTTTAGCAATAGTAATAATAGTTGGGTTCAGAGCGATTGCTGTGTATCTAATGGCATATTTTGCTATTGCAGTATTAATCGGTATAGCCCCATTATTTTTGACATTTATTTTATTTGAAAGAACTAGGTATCTTTTTGATAACTGGGTGAAATTTACCTTTAGATATATGCTTGAACCTACAATTATGTTAGCAGGTATAATTATTCTTACTCAGTTATTTACAATATTTTTAGATTATGTAACTGGTTATAGTGTATGTTGGAAATGCGGCATTCCATTTACAATTCCTTTCCCATCTATACCTGGCTTTAATCCCGCTTTCTTAGATGTACCACTCTTTTGCTTCAATTGGTTTGCTCCCTGGGGATTTGACTATAGGAGCACTTCTATGGGTGCAGATATGCACAATATGATAATATTGCTGATGATTGCGTACTGCATGTGGGGATATATTGAATATTCTGGCAAAATTGTTGCAAAACTTGCTGGTGGTGTAGGCGGACCTTCTGCAACTGCTATGGGTTCTGCCATGTCTGGTGCGATAGAAACTAAAGCTTTATCAAAAGTTGGTTTAGATAAAGAAAATAGAGATAGAATGAAAGAGCAGGCAAAAGAAAGATTAAAAAGCACAGATAAAGGCGCTAGAAAAGGGGATCAAAAACCAGGAAACAGGCATGATCGTCCTGGTGAAGGTGAAAGTGGTGGTCAAGGTAGTGGAGATAAACCGGAATCTGGAGGAATGAAGAATGAAGCTTCTGGGAAAAACGCTCCTAAGCCATTACCAAAGACTCCTGGGATGTTAGCTCAAGGTAGTGGAGACAAACCAAAAACTGGTTCTGGGCAAACTGAAAGTCCTAAGAAAGTTGCTCCTAAACCGTTGCCAAAATCTCCTAAATTATTGGATCAAGTTCCAAAGAAGTAATGGTTAATAAAAAGATTAGTTGTTTAAAAATGACATTTATTAGTAATAGAAATATTTAGTTAAAAAGAAAATGCAGTTAATTCAAAAGATCATATTAATTACTATAACAACGTTGCAAGGGTTTGTAGTTAACGCTTATGGGGATGATAGTAGTTTTGATTGGATGAATGCAAATATAATGTCTTTTTCCCCGCCATGTATTGAAGTGCCTCATATTTCGGGTATGAACCAATCGAGCAAAACTCTTAATGTTGAAAATGACGGTTTATGGGTATCAACTGGTGTCCATGTTCAAGAAGGAAAAATGCTGTCAATGGCATGGAACACTAGGGGGCTTTCAGCAAGACCACAAAAATATCGTGTATTATATAGAATCGATCCAAGGTTTAGTCAGCCTCAAATTTTTATCCAAAGATTTGATTATACACAGCAAAAATATATAACTGATTTTAACAACTATAATAATCAAATATTACCTTTTTATCAGCAAAGACCGGACATATTTTCTAGTCAAAGAATCGATGATTATGATGATTACTTCAGTTTCTCTGGTAGACAAAAAATACAGGTGAGGAAGGATGATGTAATTAACATTACCCTTGATGCTACTGGTAAATTTTTCGGCTCAGATGGTGATATGCAGAATGGGCTTGTTAGTTTTATAAACCAACCGCTAGGCATTATCACTGACAGTTCCGGGCTAAGAAACCAGATTATATATGCATCAGCTAATAGATGGTGTCATGATATTATTACTACTAGTAATATCTTGGACATACCTATTCTTACCCCTTATTATGTGGATCGATGTTCAGTACCAAGTAAATATTTTAATCTCGGTGATCAGATTCCTCAATTAACAGGCCATCCTTCTGACAGTAATTTTACTTCTAAAATTACATCTATACCATCATGTCCTGATAATGCTGATGGTGCAGATAATAGACCAGTCTGTTTTTATGATAAAGGTCGAGGATTTAAAGTTGATGTTGGTGGTTTAATTATTAAGGACCATAAACAAAAATTTGTTTATTCACCATTCACTGGCAAATATTTTTTATATCATTACTCTGATTCAGCTGGGGATTTAAATTTTACAACTGGGTGGCCTATTACTGGCATGTATGATAATTTTTTTCAAACAATGATGGAATGGAAGCAGCCCTATGCCTCTGGACCTGTTGATTGGATTAATTCCCTTGCGCTCAGTGCGTATTTGAATTCTAATCTGATGGCTCCAGTTAATTTCTTACATTTTGGTGGCTACACTATGGAAATAGAAATTGGTCAATCGAATTCTGCCATAACCCCTGCGGATTTAAGTGCTATAAAAGTTGATTATTTTATTTCTGAATCGGCTTCTCCGAATATTTATTCTGTAAGCAATTCAGCATCTCAGGATTTTAGAGCAAATGCTTATGCTAGCGGCTGGTTGTGGTTAAAAGTTTCTGGTGCTACTGGTATGTCTGGGACTATGGATGTTAATATAGCTAATTACACCGGCTCTACATGGTTTTCTAGTGTAGTTTATAATGAGTTAGTTTCGCCTCTTAGAGCTAAATTTAATGAATTAAGTCGCGTAATTTATGAGAAGTTAATAAGTAATGCAGCTTTGAAAGGTATAGCGAAGAGCTGCCTTGCAGTATACATAATAATATATGGGTTGGCTTTCTTGGCTGGCTCGGTCCAAATAACAGCAACTGATATAGTTATTAGAGTTTTAAAAATCGGAGTAATAGTGGCTCTATTTAGCGAAACAAGTTGGTCATTTTTTAATGATAATTTATTTACAGTCTTTGTTAACGGAAGTGATTATTTGTTAACTACGGTTGTTGGTGTAACTAGTAGTGTAGGAAATATATTTGGATTTGTAGACCCAATTTTTGATAGATATAGTAACGGTAATTTTTGGGCGCTACTCGCAATCCAACTGTTACAAATAACCAATGGATTAGCATTTTTTGCGTGTTTGGCTGTTTACTCAATATTAATCTATTTTAGGGCTGTACTTGAGGTGGTTATAAGTTATTGCCTTGCATTCTTAGGACTTGCGGTGATGATATCTTTAGCTCCATTTTTTATTATATTAATACTTTTTGAGCAGACAAAAAGTATGTTTGACAGCTGGTTGTCAACGCTTTTTAGTTATATGATACAACCAACAATATTATTAATATTTTTCCTCCTAATAGATCAGTTGATGGCAGAATATATAACAGGTCTAGTCGTTAAAGCTTGTTGGGGTATTTTAATTCCGCTCAAAATATCAATTGATTTGTCTAATCTTGGTATCCCAATTAGTTTCTCCTTTTCATTGCCATTTTTACCTGGTATTCCTTTCTATATTCCACAGGTTCAAAATATTGGTTCTATTGAAGACTTTTTCACTGCGCATGGAACTTTTGTAAGAGTGGCAACATCTGGTTTTATATTTTTTATATACTGTAAACTTTCAGCTGGGTTAATAGAATATGTAACACTTGTTACTCAATTTTTGACTAATGTGTTAGCAGCTAGACAAAATGGTAGGCTGCAAGGAACTGGGAATACAGTGAAAGATATAATGGATGATATGAAAAAACTTGCCAGTCCTGCTACCTCTGCTGCTAGGGGCGTTGGTAACTTTGCAAAGGAAAAACTTATTGATCAAAAAATTACTCACAGGAAAAATGGGGGAGCAAGTGACCCCGATTATAGCAAAATTAAGAAAAAAGACTCTGATGAAGAAATGGAAGGAAATGTTGGTGGTAATCCAAAAGATGGCGGAGGAAGAGGACGTTCTAGTGCCGTTGTTGATGAAAATCCTAGCGGAGGAAGAGGACGTTCTAGTGCCGTTGTTGGTAAAGGTCCTAGCGAAGGAAGAGGGCGTTCTAGTGCTGTTGTTGATGAAAATCCTAGCGGAGGAAGAGAACGTTCTAGTGCCGTTGTTGGTAAAGGTCCTAGCGGAGGAAGAGAACGTTCTAGTGCTGTTGTTGATGATATTCAGAAAAGAGCGGATTCTCAGGTGTATTCAGGCAGCGGCCAAGTTTCATCTTCTTCATTACTTTCTTCCGGAGATAAAGCTAAACCGCCTTTAAAAGATGAAGGGGGATCTTCTGATAATCCGGTCGTTGATAGTAATAAAGCAACAACGGTACAAAGAACAGATTTGCCAAAAGAAAAAGTAGTTATTGAACCAAAGGTACAGCCAGATCAAGGAGCTAAAGCGCTATCAACTTCTCCTAAACCATTGCCTAAAGCTCCTAAAAATGGAAGTGAAAAAGTTGATAGAACAGGAGGCATTCCAAAGAAGGACAAGTAGAGGAGAGATCGGTTGTTTAAAGATATAATTTTATTTTAGGAAAACTAACAATTTGGATAGATTTAATGAGTAAGTTTTGGTCAGTTTTAGTAGTCTTGTTTTGCCTTTCAGCTTGCAGTGGTGATCGTTGCATTGAAGCTGATGATTTTGGATTTGCTAATTTTACTATTTCTTCAAGATACACTAAAGACGAAATGTCCAATCAAGTTGGGGAACAACAAGTTGCTCCATGGAGAAATTCAAACTATAGAGTTAATGGTAGGCCGTTAGTAGTTTTAGTTAGGGGGTGGACTCAAGGAAGTGACC
>CAMCTQ010000016.1 GCA_945878545.1 Rickettsia typhi | reverse complement strand
TGAATTCTCTGAAGGAACCAGAAAATTATGGATTTGTTGCATCTGCTATCAAGAAATCGTTAATGAAGATAGGTAGTGGTCTTGATGTAAGAGTAGGGTTTGATCCAGACAATACATCGAAAGTTGTGGTTGCTGACGTTAGTGCTACTAAGTTGTATCGTGATAACCAAAATAATTATGTACCAAAACTTGATTTATTGACGAAGGAAAATGTTAGGATTGCGCAAGAAGTGATAACAAATGCAGTTGATTATGTACGTTCAGCACAAGCAGAGCTACAAGGTCAGGGTGAGGGTATAGCAAAATCTGCAACTTCACTTAGTTCTGCAACTGGGGTAACTCAGGATGCATCTGCGGGATATTTAGACACTGTGTTAGTCGAAGCAGCAAGTTCGTTTGCTGCGGCATTGAAGAGCATATTAGCTGCGATTAATACTTTACAAGCTGGTGCTAAAGTTGCTGATGCTGGTCTTGATATTATTAGATCGGCAGCTGCTGCATAATACAAATTCTTAAGGTTTCATAAAAAAAGACTGGATGCTGTAGCATTTGGTCTTTTTTATGGTCTATAGCAGCCTAGATTAAAAATGTACTTGTGCGTTTAAGAAAGAGATCTTAGTCCTATTTTTGGGTTATGCACAATTCATCTGTCAAAGCTACAGATTAAATCTTTAATACGTCTTGCATGGAGTAAAGCCCTGGTGCAATCGTGGAATGCAACCATTTGGCGGCAAATAATGCTCCATCTGCAAACACATCTCTAGTAAAAGCTTTTGAACCTATAGTTATGACTTCGCCGGTTCCTGCGAACATAACTTCGTGTTCCCCGCAAATGTCACCAGATCTTAAAGAGGAGAAACCTATATCATCTTTTTGTCTGACTCCTCTATTGGCTCTATCAAAAACAGCAACATCCTCAAATTTTTGTTTCCTATTTACTGCTATGTTCTGACCAATCGCAAGAGCGGTTCCAGATGGAGCATCTTTCTTGTATCTGTGGTGTATATCAATAATTTCCACATCGTAATTATCTAAAATCTTAGACATTTTTCCAGCTATTTCTATGACTAGGTTTGCACCAATACTAGTATTTGGGGCGTATAATATTGCAATAGACTGGGCAGCTTTTTTCATTGCTTGAATATGAACATTAGATAGCCCAGTAGTACCTATAACTATCTTTCTATTAGTTTTAGTTGCTGTTTCAAGAAGATTTTCTAAAGCATCAGCAACTGAAAAATCAATTATTACATCAGCACCTAAGCAAAAATCTAGCAATTGATCAATATTTTCAGCTCCTGTAAATTTTGTAACCAATGAAAATTTATCATTCTGTCTTGAGATCGCTTCTGTAACAGCAACTCCCATTCTTCCCGAAGATCCATGCAAACCTATATTAATAGTCATTTTAGTTCCTTATAAGACTTTCCATAATAAATAAGCGGAGCTTTATTACTTAGATCACTATTGATTGTTACTTTTAAAGCTTTGCCTATAAAAATGTAATGATCTCCGCACTCTATTTGTTTATATCCCTCACATTCTATAGAACTTAAAACATTATTAATAAGAGGTATACCAAAACTATTTTCTGTAAAACCAATATTTTGAAATTTATTAGTATTGGAAGAAGCAAAACGAACAGCTACATCAGCCTGATCATATGATAAAATATTCACTGCAAAATGTTTTGCATTGAAAAAGGCATCGAAACTACCAGCTGTTGTGTTTAAACAAAAAGAAATTAAAGCTGGTTTTAAGGAAACTGAAGTAAATGAATTAGCTGTGAACCCATAAAATCTATTATTATATTTGGTAGATACAATAGTTATACCAGTTGGATATTTTCCAACAGCGGCTTTAAATTCTTCATTTTGCACCCACTAACCCCCATTTTTTAGCCAAGGTCTGGGTTGTGCCATTGCTTCTGAGAGCTTTAATCGCATGATCTATATTTTTTTTACTTGCAAAATTCTTAGGCATTGCAATAGCGAATGAAGAGCCTAAATTGTCCTCAACAAATCTAGACATATTTGGATAAATCTCGATAAATTTCTCAGCTTGAGTATCTTCAAGCACCACTGCATCAATACGTTTAGATTTCAATTCTTCTATGAGCATTAAATTACTAGATAAAGAAATGATACTAAATCCATTAGTCACAGCTAAGTCATGAGCAATGAGTCCCCATATTGTGCCAAGCTGTGCTCCTACTTTTTTATCTTTGAGGTCTTTAGGGTTATTAAATTTATCCTCTCCTCTGTATAAAATTGCAATTTTTGAAGAAGTGTAAGGGGCAGAAAAATCAACTCTTAGCATACGTTCCTGTGTTACAGACAAACCGGCCACAACTAAGTCAACACCGTTACTAGAGAGAGCAGCAAGTAAAGTATGGAATTCCATATTTTTAAATTCCACTCTTTTACCTAAATGTTTGCCAATTTCGGTAATAAAATCAATATCAAACCCTACTATTTCACCATTTTGCATAAATTCATAAGGTGGATTATCAGCGCTAGTACCAACAACCCAAAGATTCTCATCCTTATCATCAAAACAGGCTGATAACAAAAATGATATTAAAACCAATAATAAAATGTTTATTTTTTTTATTTTGAACACAAAAATTCCGATTTTCAAACTTTTAGATTAAGACTCTATTTTTAAAACTCTTAAAAGTCAACTAACTTGTCTTTAGAAATGTAATAAGTTCGTTGTAATCAATTGGTAATTCCTTCTCAAATTCCATAAATGCGCCAGAAATAGGGTGAGTAAAGCTGATGTAAAAAGAATGCAAAGCTTGATGATCAAATCCCATAAGTCTTGTTCTCAGAAATTCTGGGCAAACAACAATTTTTCTTTTGTTGTTTCCGTAAGTTTGATCTCCCAAAATAGAATGACCAATATGACTTAAATGAACGCGGATTTGGTGAGTTCTGCCAGTTTCAAGCTTGCATTCGACCAAACTGAACATACCGCTTTTAAAAATCTCTAATGTTTTATAACGGGTAACTGCAGCTTTCCCACCAGATTTAACTGTTGTCATTTTTTTTCGATCTAGCTTGCTTCTGGCCATTTGCTGATTTATAGTGCCTTCTTGAGGTCTAATTATGCCCCAGACTAAGGCTTTATATTTTCGTTGAAGAGTTCTTGATTCTATTTGTGATGCAAGTGCACGGTGTGCTGTATTATTTTTTGCAATAACCATTAATCCTGAAGTGTTTTTATCTAGCCTATGAACAATACCTGGTCTGATGTCACCTCCTTCATCAGATAGCTTATCAGTGTGATGAAGCAAAGCATTAACTAATGTATCTTTATAGTTACCAGCACCTGGATGAACTGTCATAGATGATGATTTATTTAATACAATTAAATCATCATCTTCATAAATAATATCAAGTGGTATGTTCGTTGGTGTTATTTCAGTTTGCGCCTCTTCTTCTTCAATGAGCAGATCTATTTTATCATCTGTCTTGACGCGTAGAGATAAACTCAAAATAATCTCGCCATTCAATACAAGTTTGTGATTTTTGATCGCTTTCTGAATCTGGCTTCTTGAGATTCCATGGCATGATAAAGAAAGAGCTTTGTCTATTCTCTGACCATGTAAATTTTCTGGTATACTGAAGTTGTATCTGGGCATATTTATAGATGGAACAATTAATGTTGATTTGCGAATAAAAACCTTATAATTTGTAAATAAAACGTTTTATGAACAAGATAGCTCAAAAATTAGAATATTTAAAATGGCTTAAATCAATTGGCATAGAATATTATTTTTCTGAAAAAAAAGATAGTAATATTTCTTGGATTGAAAATTATGGCGTAGAGACAATCCATAAAGGGGAAAGCTTTGTGAATCAGAATAATCTGAGTGAAAAAGAGTTAACTGGCAATAACGTTCGAGAAAAAAGAACCAAAGAATTGAGTAGTTACACTTCTTTGGAGTCCTCTCGTCACAACGTTACATATAGCTCCGATATTCAAGATTCAAGAAAATTAGCAGATGCAGCTGATTCGCTAGATAAATTAAAAGAAATAATAATAGATTTTAATGGTTGTGATTTGAAAGATTTTGCCATGAATACCGTATTTGCGGATGGTAATCCAAAAGCAAAAATCATGTTGATTGGCGAGGCTCCAGGAGCGAAAGAAGACGAGATTGGTGTACCATTTTGCGGTGAAAGTGGGATGTTACTTGATACAATGCTTTCCACCATCAAGCTATCAAGAAAAGAAAATATATATATAACTAATACGGTTTTTTGGAGACCACCAGCAAATCGGAGACCTACGAAACAAGAAATAGATATATGCCGGCCGTTTTTAGAAAAACATATCTCTCTTATAAACCCTAAGCTAATAGTTTGTGTTGGTAGCACGGCTGTGACTGGATTACTTGGTGAAAAAATCAGTATTAATACAGCTAGAAGTGTTAACCATTTCTACCAAAATGAATATTTGCTAAAACCTATTAACACTATGGCAATTTTTCATCCTGCTTATCTTCTTCGTCAACCAGGTAAGAAAAAAGATACTTGGTTCGATTTAATAAAGATACAACAATTTATAGAAGAAAATCTTTAAGGTAATTGTTTTGATTGCAAACCTTTCTTACAATAAACTACAATCAAACGTTATGGTGAATTTCAGGCAAATAAAATTAAGAGGTGTAGAATGGGTGAAGAATTTGCAGAGCTTAAAATTAAAGATAAAATTTATAAATTACCAATCAAGAAAGCTTCAATCGGTCAAGATGTCATAGATGTTACAAAATTATATAGCCAGACCGGTTACTTTACATATGATCCTGGTTTTATGTCTACAGCATCGTGCACATCCTCTATCACTTATATCGACGGTGATAATGGGGTGCTAAGACACAGAGGGTATGATATAAAAGAACTTGCAGAAAATAAGGATTTCCTTGAAGTGTCGTATCTTTTACTTAATAGCGAATTACCTAGCAAATCAGAGTACAAAGATTTTACTGAGAGTATTGCTTATCACTCCCTTGTTAATGAGCAGACACGAAATATTTTTGGTGCATTCCGTCATTCGGCACATCCAATGGCTGTAATACTATCAGTAGTTGGATCGCTTTCAGCTTTTTATCATGATACTATTGATATGAACTCTCCAGAGGGACGAGAATTAGCTGCTCTTAGAATGATTGCTAAAATGCCAACAATTGCAGCGATGACTTATAAATATTCACTTGGTCAAGCTTTTGTATACCCCTTGGATGAACTATCTTTTACTGAAAATTTTCTTCATATGATGTTTGCCTCACCAAGTAAAAAATATAAAGCAAACCCAGTACTTGTGAAGGCTCTGGATAAAATTTTTATTTTACATGCAGATCACGAGCAAAATGCTTCAACATCAACAGTTCGTACTGCTGGATCCTCTGGGCCAAATCCATTTGCTGCTGTTAGTGCAGGCATAGCATCTCTTTGGGGACCAGCTCATGGTGGCGCCAATGAAGCGGTAATTAATATGTTAGAAGAAATAGGCTCGATTGACCATATTCCAACTTATATCAAGCGCGCAAAAGATAAAAATGACAGTTTCCGTCTTATGGGTTTTGGCCATAGAGTATATAAGAATTATGATCCAAGAGCAGCTGTTCTTAGAGAGACGTGTAAAGAAGTTCTTGAAGAATTAGGGCAGTCCAAAGGGAATCCGATGCTTGAAATAGCTATGGAGCTCGAGAAAATAGCTCTTAGTGATGAATATTTTATTGAAAGAAAACTATATCCAAATGTCGATTTTTATTCAGGTATTATATATAAAGCTATGGGTATACCACCTTCTATGTTCACGGTGTTATTTGCAGTAGCCAGAACCGCTGGCTGGATTTCTCAATGGAAGGAAATGTGGGAGGATCCAGAGTTTAAAATTACAAGACCACGTCAGCTATATACTGGCCATGTAAAAAGAACGTTGTAGTCACTTACTTTGAATTATATTTAGTAACATAATTTTCAAGTGTCCTACTTGTAGTCACCATATTCTAATTATAGTACTTGCTCTTAGAACTCTGGTAGCGTTTATAACTTGCTCTCACCTATTCTTATAGGCTTCGAGCGTTATGCCTAGCGCTAAAGTCCTAAGAAATACTATATCATTTAACAATACTAAAAAACTTTAAAAAAAGTTCTTTTTCTTACCATAAAAATGTGTTATAAAATAAATGTACATATTTCAAGAGAGTCATACAAATGAAACACGGTGGCAAAAGAGTTAACGCCGGAAGGCCAAAGGGTCAGGGTAAATATGGTACAAGCACAAAGGCTATTAGAGTACCAGAATATTTGATAGAAGATGTAAGAAATTACTCTATTAATGGTGGATATAAAATACCATTTTTTAGTTCAAAAGTGGAAGCCGGATGCCCCTCTTTTGCGGATGATCATATAGAAGATATGATTGATATGAATCATTTTTTAATTAAAAACCCCCAGGCAACTTTTTGTGTAAAAGTTTCCGGTTTATCAATGATTGATGCTGGAATTTACGAAGGTGATGTTTTACTTGTTGATAGTAGCATACCTCCAACTGAAGGCAAAATAATTATTGTTGCCCTAGATGGTATGCTAACCGTTAAAAGACTTCATTTTATTAACAAGAAACCTTATTTAGTTCCAGAAAATCCAAACTTTGATCCTATTCCAGTGTTAGAAAATTCAGAAATTCATGTCTGGGGTGTAGTAATAAATATACTTAGAAGTTTATAATGAGGATTATATTATGGAATTTAAAATTTATGAAATTGAAAATATTAAAAGCGCAAGAGAGTATTTATCAAGAGTAAATGAGCCTGTATTATTAAGTAATCCTCAAGGAAGTACTAGATATTATGGCATTAGGGTAATTGATTATATTTTCAAAACCCTTCAAAATGAATTTCCTGACAAAATAAAAGGCATAATTATTGATGTTTACGATGATTATTCTGCTTGGGTAACGGCAAAGGAATTAGGTTATGATAGAATAATATATAATAATTAAGTCTACTTAAAAACTATTTTAATATTGAATGGAAGGGTTATGTTTTTTGCACTGAATAAAATCAACAAGTTTTTTTCATTTGAGGATTCGACGATACAGAAGCATTTGGCAATAGATCTGCGGAAGGAATCAAATGTTTAACTCTGAAATCCAGATTTTAATTAAAGAGTGGCAAAGTTATCTGCAATTGCAGAAAAATTATTCTAAAAACACTAGAGATTCTTATTTAAATGACTTAAAAGCTTACTTTTCTTTCATCCAAAAATATTCCGAAGAATCCGTAAGTTTAAAATCCATTTCATCAGTTGATATAAGACTCATAAGAAGTTGGCTATCTGAACGTAAATTTTCTGACTACGCGGCAAGTTCTAGCGCAAGAGCTTTGTCTTCAATAAAAAACTTCTATAACTATATAGAGAAAACTCGTAATATAGTTTGTCATTCAATACATGCTGTATCTAGTCCTAAAAAACCAAAAGCTTTACCAAAAGCTTTATCTAAAGAAGAAACGCTACTTTCTTTGGATAAAATAGATTCTTTAGACGAAGTGAGATGGATTGATTTACGTAATAAAAGTCTACTTACTCTAATCTACGCTAGTGGTCTTCGAATTTCAGAAGCATTATCAATAACAAAGAATCATGTAAATCAATGTGAATACATAAAAATTACAGGCAAAGGTAACAAAGAAAGATTAGTTCCATGGATTGAAGAAGCAAGAAAACTTATTTTAGAATATCTGAAAGAGCTACCATATGAGATAGATGAAAATGAACCAATATTTCGGAGCAAAACGGGGAAAATATTACACAGAAGTAACTTTAATTCTGAACTAGTTAAATTGAGGCGTATTTATGGTTTACCAGAACATTTAAGTTCGCACTCTTTTCGCCATAGTTTTGCAACACATTTGCTAGAAAATGGTGCAGACCTTAGGTCCATTCAGGATTTGCTTGGCCATAAAAGTTTATCTACAACTCAAAGATATACAAAAGTTAATCTAAGTCACTTAGAAGCAGTTTACAATAAATCTCATCCTGGATCAACCTCACCTTCGGGTAAAAAACATCTCAATTTAAAGTAAATTCTTAATTGTTTTATCTTGCCTTCTTATTAAGTTTTGCAGTATATTGAACATGTTTTAAAATGGAGAATGGATATGGACAAAATAGTTCTAACAGAAGGTTATAAGCCTTCTACAGATGAAGAATATATGAATCCAATGCAATTGGAATATTTCAAACAAAAACTTCTGAAATGGCGGGACGATTTGCTTGCGGAATCTAGAGAAACATTGACTCATTTAAAAGAAGAAACTTGGAATGAACCAGATTTAAACGACCGAGCAAGTGTTGAGACAGAAACAACAATTGAGCTTAGAACTCGCGACCGTTATCGTAAATTAATCGACAAAATAGAATCTGCTATTGAGCGAATTAATAAAGGTGGTTATGGTTACTGTGAAGAAACAGGAGAAGCAATAGGTCTCAAAAGACTTGAGGCAAGACCAGTAGCTACTTTATGTATAGAAGCGCAAGAGCGTCATGAAAATTACGAAAGAACTCACATAGATGAGGATTATATCGAAGGCTAAGGGAATCATCAATAAACAAGAAGTATTTTTTCTATTAGAACAATTTAGGCGCTAATGGTCTGAAAAGTGGAATGCTTAACTTTTTCAAAGAATTTATGATTAAGAAATTCATAGTAGCGCTGATAGTTTTTTTCTATAGCTCTTGTGCTATTGCTGTGTTAGCAGATGATACATTTAAAAGCTATAAACATCCACGTTTTCAAAAATTCAAAACAATAACGATTCCGAAATTAGAAAGTTTTGTAACACAAAAGCTAAAATTACTCACTAACGAAACCAAAGCTGTGTTTTATCCATTTGGGGGGCCTGATATTATTTATCCTTTGATGTTATTTCCACGGGCACAGAGCTATCTTTTAATTGGCTTAGAATCAAGCGGATCTGAAGATATTAGTTTGCAAATGCCTAAGGACTTAAATAATCAACTGGACTCTCTTTTGCGCAGAAGTTTTTTTGTAACCTCAGATATGAGTCGTATGATTTCTCATAAACAAGGGGTGCTTCCTCTGTTCCTTGCGCAAATTACTTTGATGGGTGGAACAATTCAAGATATTAAGTATACAGACTATTCTTTTGGTAACGTTATTGAGATAACTTTCATACACCTAGAATTAGAAAAAAAACTTTTATATGTTCAAACAAATGTTGCAAACCAAATCTTAAGTGACGATTTACTAAAATTTATAAAGGATAATAATTTATTTGATACTTGTATGCTAAAAGCTAGTTCCTATTCTTTTCATCAAAGAATTTTTTCTAAACTAAAGGATTTTGTAATGGCAAATGCTAAAGTCATATTACAAGATGATACAGGTGTACCACTAAAAGAATTATCCAAAGATTTTAGAGTCCATTTATTTGGTAATTATCTTAAACCTTATGGCAAAGAGTGGGTTGGTTATTTCCAAAAAGATTTATATAAGATGTACCAGGAGACAGTTTCTGAATCAGATATTACATTTTGTTACGGTTATGGCTGTGGTCGTAGTCCAGTAGCAATGATATTAGCTACTCGGGCTAGTGTAGAGTGATTCTAGAACTTTTTCTAAAGCTTCGCCATTTATAGTATGTCCTCCTTCATATTCAATAATTTTATATTCTAAATCTTTAGCACGTTTATATGCATAAGTATCTTCCTTTCCTATCATAATATAGACTTGATCTGTTGAATCTAAATATCCTGGTGAACCTATCGTTATAATAGGTACAGTTAAAAGCTTTTGCAGTAAAATTTCATGTAAAAAATAACCACCATTAGAAAATCCAATCCAGCCATTTATAGTTATTCCTTTTAAATCGGGTAGTATTGATTGATAAGTTTCTGCCGCTTGTGCTGGATCTTGATGTGGCCAGCAAAGTTTATTACCAAATTTTGGGCACCGATTCCTTGGCATCAGTGCTATAAAGCGGATATTTAGTTTATGTCCTATATCATCTAATATTTGTCTATACCTCTTTTCATCTGGGGAATCAAAAGATTCTGTTAATCCACCGAGATAGATCCAACAATTTTGAGCTTTTGAATTGCCGAGTTCTACAAAATTCGATTCTGCTGCATTAGTATATGATGCCGTATAAAACAACCATATCAGTATAAAAAGATGTTTCATTTATAGCTTACTCAATTTAATATAGATTACTTACTATACACCACATTAATCTGAACATTCTTACCTTGTAGGTTCTGAGTGGTTGAAGTTAAATTCTGCACGTACAAAATTTTATTTGCGGAAGTAACATCCTTTAAATCTGATATTAAATTAGCTGGTAATGTAGTACCGACTACTTCTATATGATCTATAGGCGCTTTAATCGATAAATTATCTTGGGCTTTTATCTTTCTAACTAATTCAAGTATCTCCAGTAAATTTTCGCAAGATCCTTCATCAATATCAGTAAATTTAACATTTGCTATATTTGGCCAAGATCCTTTTAAATGGATACTCTGAAAATTATTGGTATAAAGTATTTGAAATAGTTCTTCTGTAATATGAGGCAGTATCGGTGCAAATAATTGTAGTAGTACTTTCAAGGAATGATATAAAGTTAAATGGCTGCTTAGAGCTCCATCACTATCATCTGCTTGCTCATTATAAGCTCTGGATTTAGTTATTTCTAAATAATTGTCACAAAATAGTGACCAGAAGAATGCTTCTGTTTTATCCATTGCACTAGCATATTCGTAATTTGTTAATTCTTGATCTGCAAATTCGACTAGCTCAATTAGCTTGTTAATTAAATACTTATCAAAATCTCGAGTAATTTTATGTTTTACCTCAGCAAGTGACAAAGATTTATCTTCATCAGAGATTTTATCAAAATGACTACTCACAAATTTAGCAGCATTCCACAGCTTATTTACTAGTCTTTTGCCATTATTAATAACATCCTCGGAATATGCGGTATCCACTCCTAGTCTTGAGCTAGCAGACCAATATCTGATAACATCAGCTCCATGAGCCTCTAATAACAACGAAGGTACTAACACATTGCCTTTTGATTTAGACATTTTGCTTTTATCTTGTGCCAAGCACCAACCACTGATCATTATATCTTTCCAAGGAAGAGTGTTTTCGTGCAAGTAGGCTTTAAGTATGGTGTAAAACGCCCAAGTTCTAAGAATTTCATGTGCTTGAGGGCGTAAATCTGCTGGAAATAACTGTCTATGTCTATGATCGTCCACCATATAACTACTTGAGATACCGTGAGAGTTTAATTGTGGTGATACAGAACTGGTTGCCCATGTATCCATAACATCATGGTCTGGGGTTACTTCGTCTTTGCTATAGCCTTCTGGTAAATCAACAATAGGATCGACAGGTAGCTGATGAGTTTTGGCAAAAAGTACTTTTCCTTCTTCTCCAGCCCTTTTGGAATACCACACCGGAAATGGGATACCAAAATATCTCTGGCGTGAGATGCACCAATCAAGACCTATGCCTTCTATCCATTTATCAAGCTTGATTTTCATCGATTTTGGATACCAATTTAATTCTCCAGATTTTTTGAGCAGAGCTTCTTTATGAATGATTGTTTTTACAAACCATTGTGGAGTTGTTAAAATTTCAAGTGGCGCGCCAGATCTTTCTGCGCATTTCACTGTTTGAGTTCGTTCTACTTGATTAAGTAACAATCCTTCTTCTTTTAATAATTCAATAATTTTGGTCCTGGCTTCTGTGATTTTAAGACCAGTAATTTGACTGGCAAATTGTTCGGCCCGCTTGTGATTTATACAACTATCATCAAATTTTATATTTTCTATTCTACCTTGTTTACTGATAATAATCTTGGTTGGTAATTTATGCTTACGCCACCATAAAATATCAGTCTGATCTCCAAAAGTGCAGCACATAACAAGTCCAGTTCCTTTTTCTTGGTCAACCATATCATCTGCAAGCAGGGGAATTTTAACGCCAAATAATGGGGAAATAGCAAATTTATTACTTAGGTGATTATATCTTTTATCTTCTGGGTGGAAGAAAACGGAAACACAAGCTGGTAATAACTCAGGTCTTGTTGTAGCAATTGTTATTGGAGTCTTGTCTTCTAGAAAAAACTGAATATCGTTCATGAAAGTAGTCTTTTCACGATCTTCAATTTCAGCTTGAGCAAGAGCTGTTTGGTCAACTGGGTCCCATAACATCGGTTGAGAATCGCGGTAAATTTGATCTTTTTCTATTAGGTCTAAAAAAGACATTTGTGAAATTTTACATGAAAGTGGGCTAATAGTCTGATATTCTATATCCCAGTCTACTGATAAAGCTATTCTGTTAAATAAAGCCTTAAATTTTTCCTCTTCTTGTGGCACAACCTCATTGCAAATACCGATAAATTCCTTTCTACTCATAGAATTTGCACGGATGTTTTTCTCTTTTTCAACTAATCGTTCTGTTGGTAGACCGTTATCATCGAAACCCATTGGATAAAAGATATTCATGCCCTTCATTCTTCTGTGTCTGACGATAAAATCTGTATGAGTGTAACTATATACATGGCCAATATGAAGCTGACCAGAAACTCCTGGAGGGGGAGTATCCACAATAAATGTATTTTCTCTTGAGTCGTTTTTATTCCAACTGTAAATGGCTTTTTCTTGCCAAAATTTCTGCCACTTTTGTTCGCTTTCATCGAACTTGTATTTTTTTGGAAATTCAATCATAATCCATTTATATTAGGTTGCTTTTAAAATAGAAATATATTGTAAATAACAGAAAATGCCAAAGATTATTTCTAATATAGCAAAGCTGATGCGTCTTGATGCGCCAGTTGCTTACTCACTAGTTTTTTTTCCTGCACTATTTGGGCTGTTGCTAGCTTATGAAAAAATTAGTGACTTTTCTTATATTCCAGCCATTTTTGCTGGCAGTATTCTGGCTAGAAGTGCTGGGTGCATAATAAATGATTTTTTTGACAAAGATTTCGATAGGCAAGTAGAACGTACTAAAAATAGGCCTCTTGCAAATAATACAATCTCAAAGAGCTTGGCATTTATTGTTCTCATACTATTGCTCTCTGCAGCGTTGTGGATACTTTTGTTTTTCAATATTACGGCAATAATAGTTGGAATAATTGCATTCTGCGCAATGGTTTTGTACCCTCTGATGAAACGGTTTACTTATTTTCCTCAAGTTTTCTTAGGATTAACATTTAACTTGGGTTGTCTTGTTGGGTATGCATGTATTAAAGATGATATATCACTAGCATCATTGTTAATGTATTTTGCCTGCGGATTTTGGACATTTGGTTACGATAGTATTTATGCATTTATGGATATAAAAGATGACAAGTTAATAGGCGTCAAATCATCAGCTATTTTTTTAGAGCATAAACCATACAAGTTATTAATAGGTTTTGCCTATATTATTTTTATATTATTGTACATAATAGCAAATTTATTAGCTGGTAATAATATAGGATCTTTAGGCGCGATACTTGTTGTACCAATATTGATATGGCAAATTAAAAGCTTAAACATAGTAGATCCTAAGAATTGTTTAATTAGATTCAAATCTAATATATATGTAGGATTTATTATGGGTCTTAGCATGTTGCTTGGATGTTTGGTTCAATAGATATTATCACAATTATTTGTGGATAGAAGCTTGAAAAAATATATATTAGGTCTATATTATATTATGTATGATACTTAAAACTAGTAATTATTAGAGGTAACTTATGATTGATTATACAAAATCCTTTACACAGGAAAAACAGAGCTTTGATGAAGGCTTAAGGAATTACATGTTAAGAATATATAATTTTATGGCAATGGGTCTTCTTGTCACTGGAAGTTTTGCTTTCGCAACTTTGAATTTCCCGCCATTGACCAGTTTAATGTTTAATCTTGGTCCAAATGGAGAATTTTTGGGTACTACTGGTCTTGGAATGCTTATGTCCTTTGCTCCTCTTGGTATTGCGATATATTTCTTTATGGGAATTGGCAGAATGTCAGTGAATGCTGCGCAGACTTTATTTTGGGTTTATGCCGGGGTTATGGGGGTATCGCTTTCGTATCTGGGGCTAATATATACCGGCCAATCCTTGGCTCGTACATTTTTTATCTGTGCGTCTGTATTTGGGGCTATGAGTCTTTATGGTTATACTACAAAAAGAGATTTAACATCAATGGGCTCTTTTCTTGTGATGGGCTTACTCGGAATAATAGTTGTTTCGCTTGTGAATATCTTTTTGCAAAGTCCTGCTATTGATTTTGCTACATCATTTATTGGGATAGCCATATTTATGGGCTTGACAGCTTGGGATACCCAAAAACTAAAAACTATGTATTATAATTCTGGTGGCGGTGAGATGGGTCAGAAAATGGCGGTGCTTGGAGCTTTTTCACTATACTTAGATTTCATCAATTTATTTTTGTATATGCTAAGATTCTTTGGTGACAGGAAGTAATACCTATTTCCCAGTTTGAATGATCCTAGGAGATGTATAAGCTAGACTGAAATAGTCATTGAGATTAAAAGTATCGTTGTTTATGAAAAATCCTAGTGCGGCAATATTGATAATAGGAAACGAAATACTTTCTGGTCGCACTTTGGATACTAACACTCAGACTATAGCCAAAGCGCTTGGAGAAGTTGGTGTAATTGTGTGTGAGACCAGAACGGTTCCCGACGTTAAACAGGTGATTATAGAGTCCATACTGGCTTTAAGCGCAAAATATGATTATGTGTTTACTACCGGTGGGATTGGTCCGACTCATGACGATATTACTAGTCTTGCTATATCTGAAGCTTTCTCAGTTCCTTATGCTCGTAATGAAACCATTTATCAAGGTTTGCAACAATATTGCATAGAAAGTGGCCAGCAGATGAACAAAGCCAGAGAAAAAATGGCTTTTATTCCAGAAGGTAGTACTCTCATTCCAAATAACGTAAGTAAAGTGCCTGGGTTTGCCATAAAAAATGTATATTGTTTAGCTGGAGTTCCAGAGATTATGGAATCTATGTTGAATCTTGTCGTTCCATTCTTAAAACATGGAGTTGTCGTTAGAAGCTTATCTTATACCGTAATGATAGGAGAAAGTAAAATA
>CAMCTQ010000015.1 GCA_945878545.1 Rickettsia typhi | reverse complement strand
AATTTCTGGCTTCAATGGACCAGAATTACCTATACAGGTTGTACACCCATAACCAACAAGGTTAAATCCCATAGAATCTAAATACTTATCTAATCCACTTTCTTGTAAATACTCAGTAACTACCTGAGAACCAGGGGCAAGAGAGGTCTTGACCCACGGTTGCGATTTTAATCCTAGTTTATAAGCTTTTTCAGCAACAATACCAGCAGCAACCATAACCGAAGGATTCGATGTATTTGTGCAGCTTGTAATAGCAGCAATTACAAGATCGCCATGTCCGAGTTTATAATTTGCTAAATTGACATTAAATTTATTATCAATTGATGCCCCATCACCAGCAAGCGATGGTAAATTTTCTTTGAAGTTACTCTTCATATTACTTAAAGCCACCCTATCTTGTGGTCTTTTCGGTCCAGCAAGGGACGGTTCGAGTTTTGATAAATCAAGCTCCAGAACCTCGGTATATATTGGATCATTAGAATTTCTCCAGAAAGCCTGATCTTTGGCATACTCCCTAACTATCTTAACTCTATGAGAATCTCTACCAGTAAGTTCTAAGTAACGAATTGTTTCATCGTCTATCGGAAAAAATCCACAAGTTGCACCATATTCTGGTGCCATGTTAGATACAGTAGCTCTGTCAGCTAAAGATAGACTATCAAGACCAGACCCAAAAAATTCAACAAATTTTCCAACTACTCCTTTTTTTCTTAGCATCTCTGTAACCGTTAAAACAAGATCTGTTGCGGTTATGCTACCTTGCATAGATCCTGTTATTTTAAGCCCCACCACTTCAGGTAGTATCATAGGTAATGGTTGACCAAGCATTGCTGCTTCAGCTTCAATCCCTCCCACTCCCCAACCAAGCACTGATAAAGCATTGATCATAGTAGTGTGGCTATCAGTTCCAACTAGCGTATCTGGGTATAGCAAATTTCCATCTTTATCACTACTCATCCAAACTGTTTGCGCCAAATATTCTAAATTTACCTGATGACAAATACCGGTTCCCGGTGGTACAACCCTAAAATTACTGAAGCTTTTTTGACCCCACTTTAAAAATTGATATCTTTCCAAATTACGCTCCACCTCTTTTGCAACATTTTCAGCAAAAGAAGTACTCAATCCATAAGAATCTACTTGGACAGAGTGATCAATAACTAGATCTACTGGAATTAAAGGATTGATTTTATGAGGAGTTGCACCAAGAACTTTTATTGCATCTCTCATAGAGGCAAGATCTACTATAGCTGGAACACCAGTAAAATCTTGCATCAAAACTCTAGCCGGATAAAAATCAATTTCTGACGACGAAGTTTTTACATCCAACCATTTTTTAAAAGCAAGAAGGTCTGCATTATTCGCCCCGTTTCTTAAAGCGTTTTCAAAAAGAACTCTTAAAGAAAAGGGTAATTTTTCAATATCAAAACCAAGATCTTTGGCCGCTTGTTTTATATCAAAAATCCAATATTCTTTCTTATCAAACTTTACTGATTTTTTGTACTGCTGATTCTTCTCTTTAGACATAAAACACTCTCCCATTTGTATTATACAGCCAATTTGGACATTATTTGCTTGGCAGCAAGATAATATATATGGTAATAAAACTATATATTAAGTACAAGTTATTTAATATTACCGCTTACAATAAATTTATTATCAGTAGTTTCTTAAAATGCTATCTTTAAATTCTGTTTGTATAAATACTAATAAACTCGATCTTATAACAAACCTTTCCGTTAGCTTTTTGCCTAGTGCAATAGTTTATTTGAAAGGAGAGAATGGCTCTGGCAAAACATCATTAATTCGCAGCATAGCTGGTATACAACAATTGTCGCTAGGTCAGATTACCTTTGGTAAAAATAATACACCTATAGAATCTTTTCAAAAGCCCTATTGTACTTACATCGGTCATAAAACTGGTATTAAACCAGAATTAACTGTGATCGAGAACATAGAATTTTGGGCAAAAATATATAACTCTTACGAGTCAGTTTCTGCTGCAATTTTTTATTTTAGACTTGAAAAGATCGCTAACACAAAATGCTATGAACTGTCTGCTGGTCAAAAACAGAAAGTTGCCCTTGCCCGGCTCCTTGCTTGTTCTTCAAACCTTTGGTTACTGGATGAAGTTGAAAATAATCTTGATTTAGAAGGTAAACAGCTGCTAAGCAGACTAATCGTTTCAAAAGCAGATAGCGGTGGTATAATAATAGCTAGCTCCCATAATGAACCTTCAATTAAATCAGCTTTGATTATAAATATTGAAGACTATGCAAAACGTTTTGTTAGTTCTATAACGGATGCATAGCAACAAAATAATTAAGAAAATGAGATTTTAATCTATATTAAAATCTCATTTTCTTTCAATATTTCTGAATTAATTCTGCACTCTGTCAAGCCCATAAAATTTCTTAGCTCCTTGAAGTAAAATATCGAACTCTTCTACATTTGGAGTTTTAGTAGTTGCACCTTCAATAAAAGTACCACCAATTACACCAACATCGTTGCTAGCAGTATTTGCTAAGTGCTTTGGGAATATATAGAACGACCGTTTTACTTTTTGACCAGACTTAGTCTTATCTTCGTTAAAATAGACCAAAATCATATACTGTAAATCTTGAGGATTTTGATCTTTAAGCATAATTAAATGCCCTTGAACAGAGGCCATTTTTTCATCACCATTTAGCTTGGAAGAACCAAGTCCACTACAATTAATAATGAATTTCCCATCAATTTCAGCAAATGACTTTACTTTCTTCTGGACAAATTTAATTTTTTTACTCTTTAAATACTTATTAAGTTCTGTCATCATCTTTGCAGTATCAATAAAAATACCATTATCGTAAGAGACCATCTTCTGAATTGTACCATTACCAAAATCAAGTATAACATCTTTGGCAGGCCTCATCACTTTTCCAACATATGGCTCAAGACCAGAATCAGCTCTGTCTTTAAAATAGGTTGGCACAATAATCGCTCCATCTTTAAAATGGTCATGCTTTCTCTTGGCAATAGCTTCATAAAATTTATAAGCATCAATGCCTATTTGATCGATTATTTTTTGCATTTTTGGATCATTATCCATTGATACTGGTGCAAGCAATCCACCAGCATTATGGGAAGTTAACCCTTCAAAATTTTCAGCAATAATCGTAATATTACGGAAGCCTTTTTGCTGCAAATCATACGCTGTAAATAATCCCAATGCCCCAGCCCCAACTATCGTGATAGGTGCATCTTGGGTCAAATCTGTTTGTGAATTTAGTAATAAATTATTTACATACACAGCAGAACCTGGTCCAAGAGTCCAACCACTACCACCATGCCCATAATTATGAGCAATAATTTTTCCATCTTTTTTCTCAACACTCATGTTAGGAGAACCATGCCTCATTGGCCGATGACATAGTATTTTTCTTCCCAAATGAGTAGTTTCTAAATTTGGTGGTGTAATTTTTCTAACCTCAATATCAGCCACAGATAACAATGGTATCATAACTAATAAAGTTGCCAGACAAACAAACTTGAATTTTTTGATAAACATATTTAATTTCCCCTTGCAAAAAATAAATGATCCAATAAACTTCTATTCAAATTATGTAGCTTGTCAACTTCAAATTGAAATATTATTAATGAAACTTATGCAAAAATTATCAACTTACAAAAAAATATCACTTTTGTTGTTATCTGGAATATTATTATATAGTAGCAACTGCTTTTCTTCGAATGACATAAATATAGAAGAGAACCTAACCAAAATGCAAATTACGCTACCTAAAACCTCGGCACCTGTTGCTAATTATGTTTCTTACACCGTCGTAGGTAAATTGGTATTTATTTCTGGTCAACTACCAATGGAAGATGGTAAGCTAAAGTTTGCTGGTAAAGTTGGTGATAGCATCTCAGAAGAACAAGCTACCCAAGCCGCCAGATTATGTGCGCTTAACATTCTTGCTCAACTGAAAGCAGCGACAGGATCTTTAAACAAAGTAAAGCGTTGTATAAAATTATCTGGATTCGTCAATAGCACCCCTGATTTTACAGCTCATCCCAAAATCATTAATGGGGCTTCAGATTTTATTGTTAGTATTATGGGTGAAAAAGGTAAACATGCCAGAGCAGCAGTTGGAGTTTCATCTTTACCTCTCGGTGCTGCTGTAGAAATTGAAGCAATATTTGAAATTGAGTAATCAACATTACCGAGACTACTAGTTATTTCTTATTTTTAATTAGAATAATGAATTTCCAGGCGAGGCTGTGCAGCGAGGAATACGTGAATGAGTACAGCAGAGTTCTGCAAAAAAAGTCTGGATCATAATAAACTTGGGCAATGGTATGATACATCTCTTAAAACATGAATTCTTACTTCAAAACAAAATCCAAAATTTAACCAAATATTTTTTCATATTCTTTGTTTTTTGTAGCGGTAGTATAACAATAGTAAATGCCCATGACAAAATTGCTAATTTCGGTATTATTTTTTCGGTAATTGCTATCCCACTTTCACTAATTGGCATTAGTACAAACTTTCTAAGATCAGAAATAGAAGACGGTTCATTAGAGCTGTTATTGGTATCATTTAACCCTATTCAAATAGCTTTGGCCAAATATCTTAATTTATTTATTTGTGGGAGCATAGCTTTTATCGCTAATGCACCAATCTCGTATTTGTTGTTCAATATGGATACAACTCACTTAAGTCTGCTATTTATTTCTGGATTACTCCTAATGTCAACAAGCTGCGGAATAATAATTATGATATCATCGGTACAATGTTATTTTCGCTCCAATACTAATTTTCTTTCAAGCCTGCTTATGCCTTTAATTATTCCAAGTATTATACTTTCAGGCATGATTATAGAAAGTAACAATACTAATAATTGCTCCATTATCTTTATTTTAATAGGGGTAAACTGCATTATTATTCCAACGTCTATTTATTTATCTAGCTACCTAATCGAAAATATTTACAACATATAGACATAAATATTTACTAATTGCACAAAATATCTTTTCCTCCAGTAATAATTCAGTTTAAACTGAAGACCAGTAATTAAGTAATAAGCAAACTTAAAAACTCAAGATCTAACATAATGAGATAATTGATGTTTGAATCATTTTTAGGAAAATTTAAAGTACTTTTTAAGAGTCCAATGACTATCTTTGTCTATAGTATCTTAAGCAAATGGTTTATTACTATATTCGTTACTGCACTCGTTGTTGCGTATTGGGTATTCAAAGGTCTTAGCGATGCAGGAATCATACAAAAAGCTGAAGAAGTGGTGTTTGATGCATTCACCCAAACAAAATCAGTAGCTCAATATTGCATTCCAAAAATTGCGCATCTTGGTAATTTTTGGGACTGTTTACAAGATCCACCAGCATATGTTCCAAGTAACGAAGAAGCAAAGCTAGAAGAAAGCATGAAAAGAATTATGGATCCCATGAATTCTAACAGACCGCAAGACCCTTATAATAATGAAGATTAAACAAATTGTTATTTAATTTATTGCTATAAAGACTTATATTTGTATAATATCAGGGAATTATTAATAACGATTGGAGACGAAAAATTTATGTCAGATGATACTTTCTCAGAAAATCCAAATAAAACCACAAGAAGAGATTTTGTTACCTTAGCTGCAGGTGGCGTAGCAGTAGTAGGAGCAGCTTGCAGCGCATGGCCCCTTATTGATTCTTTAAATCCATCAGCAGATGTACTAGCACTTTCTTCAATTGAAGTTGATATTTCATCAGTAGAACCTGGTCAAACCATGACTGTCAAATGGAGTGGTAAACCTGTCTTTATTAGGAACAGAACGGATGAAGAAATCAAAGAAGCAATAGAAACTCCTATGTCAGTACTAGTTGACCCGCAGGAAGATGCAGCACGTGTTAAACCAGGACATAATAAATGGCTTATAACAATTGGCATCTGTACTCATCTTGGCTGCGTACCACTTGCAAACAAGGGTGATTACCATGGTTGGTTTTGCCCTTGCCACGGGTCTCATTATGATACATCAGGTAGAATTAGAAAAGGTCCAGCACCTCTGAATCTTGCTGTACCTCCGTATGAATTTATTTCAGACACCAAGGTTAGAATTGGATAATTATGAAGAAAGATAACACTCACGATCAAAAAGAACTAACTGGCATTATTGGTTGGATAGACTACAGGCTGCCAATTTTTTCGTTTATGGCACACTTTAGTGTTTACAAAACTCCTAAAAACTTAAGCTATATGTGGAATTTAGGCTCAATTGCCGGAATTGCACTTGTTATCCAAATAATAACAGGTTTGGTTTTATCGATGCACTATACTCCTCATGTTGATTATGCATTTGATAGTGTAGAAAAAATTATGCGTAATGTTAATTACGGATGGCTTATTAGATACATGCACGCCGTTGGCGCTTCAATGTTTTTTGTTGCAGTTTATTTGCATATATTTCGCGGTTTATATTATGGTTCTTACAAAACCCCAAGAGAACTATTGTGGCAAATAGGTTTAATCATCTTCTTAACTATGATGGCAACAGCTTTTATGGGATACGTTTTACCTTGGGGGCAGATGAGCTATTGGGGGGCAACCGTTATCACAAATTTATTTTCTGCCATTCCATTTATTGGTGAAAGCATCGTTACATGGTTGTGGGGCGGTTTTTCTGTTGCTAACCCAACTTTAAACCGATTTTACTCACTGCATTTCCTCCTACCCTTTGTTATTGTTGCTCTGGTAGTACTTCATGTATGGTCACTTCATACTCATGGATCTAACAATCCAACAGGAGTAAAACTAAAAGAAAATGATATGATTCCTTTCCATCCTTACTACACAGTAAAAGACTTTTTTGGTTTTGGAATTTACTTGCTTATATTTGCCTATTTTATATTTTATAAACCAAATTTACTTGGTCATCCGGATAATTACACGCCAGCTAATCCTCTAGTTACCCCGTCTCACATCGTACCTGAATGGTATTTCCTACCATTTTATGCGATACTAAGAGCCGTACCATCAAAACTTGGTGGTGTGTTACTAATGTTTGGTAGTATTTTGATTCTATTCTTACTTCCATGGTTAGACAGATCACCTGTCAGAAGCTCCAATTACAGACCACTTTATAAATGGGCATTTTGGGTATTTGTAGTTGATTGCCTAGTTCTTGGTTATGTTGGTGGTAAGCCGGCAGAAGAACCATATTTAACAGTTAGTAGAGTTGCAGCCAGTTATTATTTTTTCCATTTTCTTGTTTTAGTACCTTTCATTGCTAAAGTTGAAAAACCTCTGCCATTACCACAGGATTCAGCAGAATAGAAAAAATGATGTTATTTAGGTAAAGATTAAAAAAAACAACAAATTTATGTATAAAAAAATTCTTATCGCTGTCTTGATAGTATTTAACAGCTTTATTTCCCTTGCAGATACTGATACTAAGAAACCGTTACAATTAGTTTGGCCTTTTGAAGGTGTTTTTGGAACTTTTGACAGACAAGCTGCTCAGCGCGGTGCACAAGTTTATCTTGAAGTTTGCGCAGCTTGTCATTCCAATCACAATCTTTACTATAGAAACTTAAAAGATATAGGCTTTTCAGAAGCGGAAATAAAGCAAATTGCTCAAAAATACACACTTAAGGATGGCCCAAATGCAGAAGGCGAAATGTTTGATAGACCAGCGCTACCATCAGACCGGTTTGTTTCCCCCTATGCAAATGAAGAAGCAGCCAGAGCGTCTAATAACGGAGCCTATCCAGTTGATTTATCCCTTATCATAAAAGCAAGGCACGATGGTCCAAATTATGTATTTTCATTACTGTCTGGTTATAAAGAAGCTCCAGCAGATGTTAAATTAATGCCAAATCTGCACTACAACCCTTATTTTGAAGGTAGTCAAATAGCGATGCCAGCACCTCTGACTGAAGGCCAAGTAACATTTTCTGATGGCACCCCTGCAACTGTTGAACAAATGGCCAAGGATGTTGTAATTTTCTTGCAGTGGGCAGCAGAGCCAGAAATGGAACATAGGAAATCTATGGGCTTGAAGGTCATGATATTCTTAATATTCTTTACCGTGTTTTTCTACATTGCTAAAAAAAGAATTTGGAAAAACGTACCAAAGTAATTTATTATTAGAATTACTTTATTTTTTCTATATAGCAAAAAATAAAAAAAGTCACTTTTATTATTGACGGTAAAAAAATTGTCTCTTATACTACAACTGTAGGGAGTATAATTTATTACAAAAACAATTTTAAGTTGGTAGTTTTTTGCAAGAGGTTATGTTAACTACGGGACTTACGCCTTAATAAGCATGGAACGAATGGTCATTCGGTTAAATTCGCATAATAGGTAGAAAACAAAATAAATATATTGATATAAATAAACATGGGGGAAATATCAACATAGGCGATTTTAAACCGAACGACTCTGTAAAAGCGTAAATTACCCTATAAAACAGAATAAGAGTGTCTTTATACCCCCGATTTAGAACCTGTATAACAATAAAGCACTCTTATAGTAGTTTTACAAGCTGCTGAGATATTCCTTAAACTTTTTGCTAGTGCTAATATCCTATTTTTGGTTTTATTAGTTTTTGCGTTTGAATTCATTTTAATCTTACATTAACTTGATACTACCTGCCAGAACATAAAAAACTTGTAGAAAAAATAATTTATATTAGTTAATATGAAGATGTAGCTAACTAATGATTGAAATCGTATCTTACCTACCAAATCAAAGTTGGTTTTATTAATTGAATTTGTTTATTGAGCTGAAATATGAATTTTGATATAGATGTAGTTATTTTTGTTACTTATTTGATAGCAAACGTTGGTTTTGGTTTATACTGGGGCAGAGGTAATAAAACTATCCGAGATTATGCATTAGGAGGTAGAAATTTTAGTACTGGTACTCTTGTTTCTACTATAATGGCTGGTTACCTAGGGGGTGATTATCTTTTTATTACCTTAGCACAAGTTTATACTACTGGTCTACATTACGCTATTGGTTGTTTAGGAATGGCATTTGGCTTGCTTCTAGTAGCTTATATTTTTGTTCCAAAAATGGGAGAATTTTTAGGAAAAATTTCTATAGCTGAAGCTGTGGGTGAGTTATATGGGAAACGAGTAAGATTGATTGCAGCAATTTGCGGCTCAATAGTTGCATCAGGTTTTATAGCATTGCAATTTAAAGTTTTTGCTACTATTTTTAAGTCTTACTTAGGAATATCAAGTGACTATGCAATTTATATAGCAGGCTTTATAGTAGTATCTTACTCGGCTTTTGGTGGTATTAGATCAGTTGCTTTTACCGATGTTATACAGTTTTTTACTTTTGGCGTTTTAATACCAGTGCTTAGCATTATTATTTGGCATGAATATACTAATATTAATGGTTTTAGCTTTGATCAAGCAATTAGCAATCCAATATTTAATTATCAAGAATTTATAGGTTTCTCAAATCCCCAATTTTGGTCATTGACATTCTTATTTATTCTATTTGCACTTCCTAGTTTTGACGCTACCCTTTTTCAAAGAATAAGTATAGGTCGCTCTACAACGCAAGTTAAAAAAGCCTTTATTATCTCTTCTATATTACTAATGTTAATTTTATGCGGGATGTCTTGGATTGGATTTTTACTCTTTAATGTCAATCCCACTCTGGAACCAGATAACTTGGTTCATTATATAATAAATAATTATGCCCATGTTGGACTGAAAGGATTTATATTAGTAGGGCTTGGCGCTATGTGTATGTCCAATGCAGATGCTAATTTAAATTCCTCCTCAGTGATATTAACCCATGATTTTCTTACTCCTTTGGGAATTAAGTTTAAAAATGAATTAATTTTATCTAAAATCATTGCATTAACAATTGGAGTAGTTGCTCTATTTTTAGCATCATTAGATTACGACTTACTCTCTCTAGTTTTTATGACACAAAGCTATAATTTGGTGGCTATGCCATTAATGTTAGCTATTTTAGGATTTCGTACCACAGAAAAAGCCGTGTTGATAGGTATTGTAGCTCATTTTATTTGCGTACCAATTTGGCGTCAATTTTTTATGGATACCACTGGAATCGATAGTCTTGTACCAGGATGGCTTACTAATGCGGTATTTTGTATTGGAAGTCATTACTTGCTAAAACAGCAAGGAGGTTGGGTTGCTGCTAAAAAGTAAATTTCCTTTTATTAAAGATATTAAAAAATTCAATTTTCTAACTTTTTGTAATAATAATTCGCCTAAAGAAGAATTAGTTTATACTGGTTTTGGTATCTTTTGTATTATATCGACTATTTGTACTATGTATTGTATGTCAGGTATCCCAGAAGTAAGAGAAAAAAAATCATTGTTATATATCTATGAAAGCATGCTTATTCTTTCAGTATTCTTTGTTAATCGTCCCTTATGGCCTTATCCACTAAAAAAAATGGCTATTATACAGGTTGTTTGGAATATCTGTATATTTTATTTATTGATAATCTGTAGCACCTTTTTTGTAATGTTAAGTAATTGGGGTACTTTAGAAGTCGTTGTTTTTACGGTTAATCTTGTAATAGTAGCAATTTTGACCAGATGGAAGGTTGCTGTTGGAATGATTATAGTGGGGCTGTATTTTGGCACTCAATTTTATAAATATTATGCAGAGATTGGAACAAATAACCTGAAGCTTAAGATAGAACCTAGTTCATTTATTCTCTATACTCTTTTATTAATTGGTACAGCAATAGTTATTTTCCTAAAACCAAAACAAGAATACCAAGAATTGACTGAAGAAAGGAATGAGCATCTAAATGGAAGAATGGAAGAAAAGGAGAAAGAAGCACAAGAAGCGTTGGCTTTAAAAACTGAATTCATCCGCAATATCAGTCATGAATATCATGCACCGATGACCGGAGTAATAAGTATGTCTGAAGTTTTGATAGAATCTTACGATAAATTAAATGATCAGCAACGTCTAAGTGCTATCAAAGCTATTTTCAAAAGTTCTCATAGTTTAAAAGCCTTTGATAATAATATTGTGACTCTAGCTCGGTTAAGCAAACCTCACTATGAACTCAAAAAAGAGAATCTTGATTTTAGCTCATTAGTCTATGAGCGAATTCAAACTTGTCGCAAACTATACGAAGAAAACAAAGAAGATAGGGAGTTTGTATTAGATATTAAAGAAGGCTTAATGGCTAATATTGATAGATCATACATGATTCAGCTACTTGATAATCTAATCATCAATTCTATTAACTATTGCAAAAAAGGTACTATTAGGGTTACTTTAGGTCAGTATAAAAATAATATACATCTTGTAATATCTGATACAGGAATTGGCATACCTAAAAACGAACTATCTGAGATATTCGAACCATTCACGGTTAGCTCTAGAACTAAGACCTCTGCGGGTGGCAGAGGTGTAGGTCTTGCCATTTGCAAACGAATCCTAGAAGTTCACGGCGGGAGTATCAAAGCTAAAAACAATGGTAAAAAAGGTTCAAGTTTTGTAGTTATGTTACCAAAAGAGGTTTAGCTGACACTAGTTTTTCTACAATAGGAACCTACAAAGAAACGAACTCCTATACAAAAACTTGTAGAAAAAATAATTATATTAGTTAATATGAAGATGTAACTAACTAATGATTGAAATACCTACCTAGTTATTAAGTCAAAGTTGGTTTTATTAATTAAATTAAGGTATTTATTTATGTCTAAACAAAGTGAAGTTCGAGCCCATTATGAGCAACGTGGCCTTGCCGCTAGTGGTGACGCTTTTAACAGAGATATGTTCAGAGCAAAACAAAAAGATGATAATAGCCAT
Organism: Rickettsia typhi; assembly: GCA_945878545.1. Classification (GTDB taxonomy): domain Bacteria; phylum Pseudomonadota; class Alphaproteobacteria; order Rickettsiales; family Rickettsiaceae; genus Megaera; species Megaera typhi_A. The sequence goes on along the minus strand of CAMCTQ010000015.1, from coordinate 3,591 downwards.
CGATCAGAACCAGCTCCTCGCAACGCTGAGGTTGACGCTTGGTTTGATGATTGCCACGCAAAGTGTGCAGGTTGCTGTGGAGAGGATGAAGATAATCCAGAAAATAATAGCTCTTGTTGTGTAATTTTATAACTATTCATTTATATACCTTTTATTCTAAGGGGTTTTAATTTTAAACCCCGCGACTCTTTTCCGATCCTTATTTTCTTCTTAAGTCCTCAATTGTTCGCTTAGACCTTACTCCCACCTGATTAGTTTTCGGAGGTACATATTCTTGCATACCAGATTGCTTTCTATGGTCATTAATACCAGATACATGCTTATCGACCTCTTGGGTAATATCTTGTTTTCGTTGATCAATCTCTTGGAGCACACGCTGACTGCTTTCAAAATCTTTTAATGATTTCGCAAGGCTTTCAACTTCATCCCTACTGTCTCTTGGATTAATGTTCTTTTCTACATTATATTTCGCTAACATCTCTGGCATTTTTTCTGGAGGAATAGCAGTTTTAAAATGATCTTCAAGCTTGTCTCTTTCTCTTACGATATTATCTTCAGCTTTTTTAACCAAGACTTCATGATGACTTTCACGAGCTATGAATGGGTCAGCCTCTATAATCTGGGTTTTGAGTTTCTCGGCCTTATCTATCATATGAACCATTTCAGAATCTTTAGCATATTCTTTCATGAATTTGCTACCTCTAAGAACCGGATCTTCACCACTAGCTAGTTCCTGATAAACTGTGTGTTTTACTTGTTGTCTTGCGAGATCCCTATATACCTCTAAATTTGAATCACCTCCAACTTTAGCTCTTGCCATAAATTCTGGCGAAATAACACTCTCTCCCTTTACTTTACTTAAACTCTCAATTTTCATAGCAACTGGCTGATAAGTTTGTTCCTTCGCTCTATCGGCTAACTGCTCATTATATGTTTGCTTACGGAAATTTCTTGCCTCCGGATTTGTATCAATATTATTCCAAGCACCACCAGCAAAAGTATTACCAAGAGCTTTCACTGATTCATTTTCACTTCTTCCGGCAACTGCTGTAAATGCTCCATGCTTTAAATTCTCGTACCCAGCAGTCAACTCTTCACCAATTTGTTGTTCCTTAGCTTTTGTAAGTTCTTGCTTGGTTTTAGCCTTATGATTTATCTCCTCAAGCGACCTAATTGTAGAACTACGTTTACCTATAAGACCTACACCTCTCTCCGATAATGCTTGGTAGGCATCAACATAGGCTTCCGAATATTTTCTTGAGTAATTAGCATCAGCTGCAAGTTCCTGTAGAGATTTTTTGTTAATATCGCTTCTTGCTATATTATCAATTGATGCCTTTTCTACTGCGCTAAGTTTTGTATAAGATTTTTTATATTTAGCCTTTGCTAATTGTTCTGAAGATTTATCTTGATGTTTGCTATTAACAATGGCTTTGATTGAGTCTTTTTCTTTGTCACTTAACTTAGAAAAGTCCTTGCCATATTTCGCTTTGGCAAATTCATTCTCCAAATCTTTAAAGTTCTTATGCGACATTTTACTTGCAATTTTACTTGCTTGCTTATCAGTAAGAGTTGGATCGATCTCTTTAAGCTGAGATTTTAAAGCCTTTGTATAATCACCAATTGCACCTTGTTTGACTTTACTATGGTCAAACCCTGATAATTTTCTTGTCTCTGCTGCTACTGCAGAATTTGGATTTTTAGATAAAGCATCTTTTTTAAGGTTTTTAATCCTTCTCTTATCAACCCATTTAGACGGGGCTTCTTTTATATTTTGTGCTACACCAGCTGCCATCTCTTTCATTTGCGTAACTTTCCTACCAACTTTTGTCTCGGCAAATCTATCTTTTGCTTTATCACCAATCTTATCAAGTTGAGCTCTAATACCAGATACAGCATTATTACTAACATTCTGTATATCAGTAAGGTTCCCAGAACTACCTGATATAAACTTAGCAATCGAAACTGCAGTACCATTGAATTTGTCTAGTAGATAAATTGCCACAAAAATCAACAACATACCATCAAGTTGCACAAATTTCCCATTCCAAAACTGACTAATCCTTCTTTGATCTCTAACTGGATCTAAGAATGGTAAATCTACATATCGTTGACCTATACAACCATAAGCCTCACAGAAAGATCCAGCATCTGCGCCCGTTATAACATTATCCCCTGAAACAAAATGATCTATTGGAATTGGTATGCTACGTGTGACCCTAGTAAATTGCTCACCTTTCATTGGTTGTGGAAACCACCAATAAAAAATAGAATCACCTAAATCAAAACCCAGATTCTCTTTTGTAAAATCACTGATAACTTCAGCGCCTCCATTGCTCATTTTAGGAAAAGTGTGTTTACAGATTCTAAAACCAAGGGCGCCATAGATTTCTTGACGCAAGATCATTGAAATAAATACAAGTCCTGTAAATAATATAATTGGTTGAACTGCATAAGATATAAGCTGTCTTAACCAATTTTCAAACAAGGATCTTGTGATCCCAAATAACATAAAACATATGAATATTGGCCCCATGGTTATTATCATGCCAATAGCAATTAAAGCTGTAAGATAAATCACGGCCGCATCAAAAAATATTATAACTACAAAATATAAAGCAAAGAAAAATAATATAATATAAATGAACCCCATCCAATCCACAAATAACAAAGAAAATAGCTTAGAAAGGGTTTGAGGAGCAAGCATCATTCCAAGTATTCCAGCAGATCCAGGACCAGTAGCTCCAGCTTCTATTATCATCTGTATAATTTGTTCTACCCCGCCTACAAACCAGACAAATAAATAATCATTAAAAAATGTCCAACTATATTCTGAACTAAGCAGCGCTGAAACCACAGCAATTTTCATTACTCGTAACAATAATTCAGTATGGGTTATTTGGACGTTTCCAGCTAAATAACTAAGAGCAGTCCACATAATATAAAATGACAATAAGCCAGAAACTGCTAGCCTATATCCAGGGTTCCTTACAATACCCATATAAATATTTCGTATTAGCCCGTAATCGCCATCAGCACCGAAGAGAAAATTCTTAACCAAATTTGTAACAAACGTAATTGGATCGGGACTAGTATCAGTAATACCAGATTTTATTGAAATACGATATTGACCACTATTATCATCATAAAACCTATCTAGAATCTTAAAATATAATTCACTATCTTCATATTGCATTTTAAGATCATCGGGACTTCCGCTACTATCTGTGTATTGATACACGAGTCCTCCAGCTGTCCGAGTATTACCATTTTTATCAATATCAAGCATTTCATACCCAACTGTCGGTTCACCTAAATGGAAAGTGAGCCCTTGTGGAGATTTTTGTGTAGTAAAATCTGTATTAGGATCTGTATCTTTTTGTGCAATCAGTGCATATAATCCTACCCCTCTTCTAAAAATACATGGTGCATTGGTAATTTGTGCATTTTTAGTATTAGTACACATTTGTCCGTCAATAAATGTGCAGTCTTGAAGCCTTTGACAAAATGTAGATAATTTATTGCTATCACCGCTTTGTCCATACCAAGCACACCAGGCTGAAAGCTCCGAGGAGTTATTTCGGTCACTTC